>NZ_JBLVXX010000035.1:0-57038 GCF_048283985.1 Enterobacter cloacae complex sp. 6730903
GCCGGCCCGCCCCCCCCCCCCCCCCCCGCGCCCCGCCCCCCCCCCCCCCCCCCCCCCCCCCCCCCCCCCCCCCCCCCCCCCCCCACCCGGCAACCCGAGCACAGAGCTAGTGCGCCCCACCGCCCCCGCTACCGGCCCCAAACGGTGGTTTGGCAAACCACACCAGCCCCAGCAGGACGATGAAGATCCCCGCCGATATCCAGAAAATCTCGTTTGCCGAGATAATCAGCCCCTGGTTGGTGATCTGCTGGGCAAGCCAGCCGGACGCCTGCTGCTCCGTCATCCCCATCCCCTCAAGCTGGCTATACATCTGCTGAGCGTTAGGGTTGAACGGGTTCACCGCTTCGGTGAGTTGAGCATGGTGCATCGATTCCCGGTTGGTCCACAGCGTGGTGGTGATCGATGTCCCGATGGAGCCCGCCAGCGTACGGGTGAAGTTCGACAGGCTCGATGCCGCCGCCATCCGCTCAGGGGGCAAGCCGGAGAGCGTAATGGTGGTCAGCGGCATAAAGAAGCATGCTACGGCGAAGCCCTGAATAAACTGCGGCCACGCGGAGGCGCCAAAGTCCATTCCCGGTTCAAACGTATACGCGCGCCAGTAGAAGCACACGGCGTACATGATGAAGCTGAACGTCACCAGCCTGCGCATGTCGAGCTTATGGGCGAAACGGCCAATAATCGGCGACAGCAGAACCGGAATTAACCCCACCGGCGCGGAGGCCAGCCCCGCCCAGGTTGCGGTATAGCCGTACACCTCCTGCAACAGCTGCGGCAGCAGAACAATCGCGCCGAAGTAGAGCATATAGGCGAGGCTGATACAGAGGCAGCCGATGGTGAAGTTTCGCGATTTAAACAGCGAGAGGTCGACTATCGGATTATCGTCCGTCAGCTCCCAGACAATCAGGAAGCTGATGGCCACCACGGCGACCACCGTCAGCACAATGATTTCCGTAGAGGCAAACCAGTCCAGCTCTTTGCCGCGGTCGAGCATGATTTGCAGGCTGCCGATGCCGACAACCAGCAGAGCCAGCCCGATGCCGTCGATCCGCCGCTGTTCGGTCCGCGTTTCGCGACCACGCAGAGACTGTAGCGTCATCAGCACCACCAGCGCACCGATGGGCACGTTGATGAAGAAGATCCAGCCCCAGTGATAGTTATCGCTGATATAGCCGCCGAGGATTGGCCCGCATATCGGGGCGACGATCACCGTCATCGACCACAGCGCGAGCGCGATGGAGCGCTTGGCGGGCGGATAGTTGTTCAGCAGCAAACTCTGCGACAGCGGAATCAACGGCCCGGCGACAATCCCCTGGATGACGCGGAAGAAAATCAGCATCGTCAGGCTGCTGGACATGCCGCAGGCCCAGGAGGCCAGCACGAACAGGATCGTCGACCAGAGGAACAGCTTCACTTCACCGACGCGCTTCGCCAGCCAGCCGGTGATGGGAATGGAGATGGCGTTCGCCACCCCGAACGAGGTAATGACCCAGGTCCCCTGGCTCAGCGATGAGCCAAGGTTCCCGGCGATCGTAGGGATCGCCACGTTTGCGATGGTGGAGTCCAGCACCTGCATGAATGTCGCCAGCGACAGCGCAATGGTCATAATGACCAGCTGCGCCCCCTCCAGCGGTTTTTGCGGCTTTTGCTGTTGCATAACGCTCACCTTCGGCTTAACCGGCGTTTGCCTTCACGATGTCATCGATCAGCTTATTGACCGGATCGAGGCTAATTTCACGGGCGTTACTTTCATAAGCTGGCGTACTGCGCACCTGGCTTGCGAGGATCTGACCGTCGCGGTTGGCGGTATCGACCGTCACCAGCGTGGAAAGGCCAATTCGCAGCGGATGGTCTGCCAGCTGCTTAGGATCCAGCTCGATACGCACAGGCAAGCGCTGAACCACTTTGATCCAGTTGCCGGTGGCGTTCTGTGCAGGCAGCAGGCTGAACGCGCTGCCGGTCCCCATGTCCAGACCGACCACTTTTCCGGTGTACTTAACGTCATCGCCGTAAATATCGCTGACCACGGTCGCGGTCTGGCCGATACGCATATGCGCCAGCTGGGTCTCTTTGAAGTTCGCATCGACCCACAGATTGTTCGCCGGAACGACCGCCATTAGCGGCGTGGTGGTGCTAATCTGCGCCCCTGGCTGTACGGAACGACGGGAAACGTAGCCGGTCATCGGGCTGACGATTTTGGTACGTTGCAGGGCAAGCCATGCGTTACGCACTTCGGTCGCCGCCTGTTTCACCGCTGGCTGGTTTTCCAGAGAAGTACCCAGCACCATCGCCTGATTAGCGTTGTACTGTTGGATCGCCACGTCCAGTTGCGCCTGTGCGCTGGCCACCGCGTCGCGGGCGTGCTGCAACTCTTCACGGCCAATCAGGTTGGCGGTGCCGAGAGGAACACGACGATTGAGGTCGCTCTGCGCCTGAGCCAGGGCCGTTTTCTGCACGTCGATATTGGCCTGAAGCTGCTTGCTGTTGATCATCAGCTGGCGGGTCTGGCGAACGCTGGAGGCCAGCGCCGTCTGTGCTTTTTCAAACGCCTGTTGGGCGTCGGTCGGGTCGAGCGTGACCAGCACATCGCCTTTTTTCACAAAGTCGGTGTTATCAGCCCAGACTTTCGTCACGCTGCCTGACACCTGCGCCATGATTTGAACCTGATTCCCTGCCACGTATGCATCGTCTGTCTCTTCAACATGACGCAAGACTAAAAACCAATAGATCCCATATGCCACGGCAATAATAATAAAGAGCAAGGTCAGCAGAATAAGGGCGCTCTTACGTTTGCCCTTTTTGTTGGCCGGTTGCTGCGGGAGGGTGTTCTCCGCATTTGCGCTCATTGTTGTTCTCCACGATCTTTTTATTTTCACATCGGCTGAGCCGACCTGTTGTCAGAAAGGCCAGCAGTTTCACGTGCTGGCCTGTCAGTTTTTCTTTTTAGCAATCTGGAATGTTGAGCGGATCGTCGCGTTAGCGCAGCGCCTCAAGGATGACGCCGTCTTCATCCATCTGGTCCAGACGGGTGAGCAGCTTGCGAGTAATGTGCTCAAGCTGGTCGCGCTCGGCGGTGCTGAGGGCAGACCAGAGCTGGTGCAGGCAGTTGTGCTGCGGTGGCAGCACTTCGCGCAAGAATTCGTGACCTTTCTCGGTCAGTTGCAGATGCAGGCAGCGGCGATCGTTATCGCTTTCACGGCGTTCAATCCAGCCGCGCTTTTCCAGTTCATCCGCGATACGGGTCGCATTGGTACGGGATGACCCCAGCGCACAGCTCAGTTCCGACGGCTGAATGCTGTGATTTTCCTGAGACTCCAGCGTAATCAACGCCATAAACAACGTCTCGTTAATCCCTTGCGCTTTCAGCATCTTGTTACGATTTTCCAGCAGCTTACCCTGCATGTGCATGCACAGGCGGGTCAGCAGGATTTCCTGATACGGGAAGTCCTCATGACGACTGGCGCGGAACTTAAGCATTTGTTCAATGGGCGTAAACGAACTATCCATTTTGGGCATAACCTCATTAATTACAGCCGATATAGTAACGACAGTGACAAATAATGTAAATGAATTATTTGTGCGGTTATATCCGCCAAACGTATGTCACCATCAGAAAGCGCCGGGTAAATCCGTGACCCGGTGAGCACAGAGAGCGTGGGGTGTGTACCCGCGAAAGAGGGGATGTGAGGACAGGGGTCTGAACTATTCATGCCGGTAGTAAATATGTCACCCACAGTAAAATTTCTGGGATAAATGATTACCGTTACCTTAACAGATGCAGGCCCCCTTTACACCCCAGGGGGCCCAAAGCAATGTAAAACTTAGTGAATTGCTTCCTGACGGTGATAGCCGCGCCACCATACCAGCAGATTTATCGCCGCGACGATGGCGCCGATGGCGCACACGCCCGTCCAGCCCGCATGCTGCCAGGCGGAGGCTGAGATGAGCGAGCCCGCCGCGCCGCCGATAAAGTAGCTGGTCATGTACCCGGCCGTCAGACGGTTACGGGCGTCCGGCTTCACCCGGTAAATCACGGTCTGGTTGGTGATGTGTACGCCCTGCACGGTGAGGTCGAGCACCAGAATACCGACAATCAGCGCCAGCACGGAGACGTGTCCGTACCAGATGGCCGCCCAGGAGAGCAGGAGTAAAACCAGCCCTGCGGAGGTGGTCATATGAGATTTACCTTTATCAGCCAGCCCACCCGCCGGGCGCGCGCCCAGTGCGCCAGCCGCGCCTGCCAGCCCGAACAGGCCAATCACGCCTTCTGAGTAGTTAAACGGCGGCGCGGCGAGCAGAAATGCCATCGACGTCCATAAGATGCTGAAGTTAGCGAAGGTAAGACACCCCAGAACGGCGCGCGTGCGCAGGAGTTTATACCGGGTGAAGAGGCTGAAAACGGAGGCGAGGAGCTGCGGATAGTTCAAGTGATTTTCCTGCTTCACCTTTGGCAGGCCGCGCCACAGGGCCAGCGCCATGATAACCATCAGCACGCTCGCCACCCAGTAAACGGTGCGCCAGCCGCCGAGGCTCGCCAGCAGCCCGGCAACGGTTCGCGCCAGCAGGATGCCCAGCAGCAGGCCGCTCATGATAGTGCCGACCACTTTGCCGCGTTTTTCCGGGGAAGCCAGCGTCGCGGCGAGGGGAACCAGAATTTGCGCCACCACCGAGAACAGCCCCGTCAGCGCGGTGCCGATAATCATCATCGTTAACGACTGGCTGCTGGCGGTGATCAACATCCCGCCCGCCGCCAGCAGCGTCATGGAGACGATAAGCATCCGGCGCTCAAACATATCGCCTAATGGCACCAGGAAGAGCAGCCCGGCCGCATAGCCGAGCTGTGCGGCGGTGACAATAAACCCGGCGGAGCTGGCTGAAAGATCGAAGGCGCGTGCGATGGTGTCGAGCAGTGGTTGTGCGTAATAGTTGCTGGCGACGGCCAGACCCGTTGCCACGGACATTAAAAGGATGAGTGCGGGGCTAAGCCCTTGAGTTGTTTTTGTCATTAGTTTCAGGAATCGTGAGTTAAGTGATTATTTTTCCGGAAACATAATAACCAATGATGGTGAATGTTGGGGAATAGTTACGTGGTGGATTGTGCGGTTAAGCCCCTCACCCCGGCCCTCTCCCAAAGGGAGAGGGTGGTCATCGTCCCCTCTCCCCCTGGGAGAGGGTTAGGGTGAGGGAAAATGTTTTACTTCTGCGCCTCAAGCGCCTCTTTCACCCAGCCATCGAACTGCTGCTGGTGGGCTTTGATCCAGCCATCCACGTGGCCTTTGATATCAGCTTCGGATGATTTACCCGCGTGCATCATCGCGTTCTGGGCGTTAATGTCTGCCAGCGGCAGTTTCATCACCGAGAACAGCTTCGCCGCCGCCGGGTTTTTCTCGGCCCAGGCTTTGTTCGCCACAATATGCATGGTGTTCACCGGGAAGCCATAGTTCATGCCGTTTGGCAGTTTGGTGTCGATATCTTTCTGCTCGCCTGGCAGGGAGGAGAAGGGCACCTGCAACCACACCACGTCTTTGCCCGGCTTCAGCACGTCGCTCACCCAGTACGGCGTCCAGGTGTAGTAGATCACCGGCTTGCCTTCTTTAAAGCGGGCGATGGTGTCGGCCATCATCGCAGAGTAATTGCCGTGGCTCACGTCGACGGTCTTCGCCAGATCGAAGGCTTTGTTCTGGTGGTTAATCACCGCTTCACAGCCCCAGCCCGGCGAACAGCCCATCATGTCGGCTTTACCGTCACCGTTGGTATCAAACAGTTTTGCGATCTTCGGATCTTTCAGCTGTTCAATATTGGTGATGTGATATTTATCGGCGGTTTTCTTGTCGATCAGATATCCCTGCGCAGCGCCGGTCACAAAGGTGCCTTCGCGGTAGAATTTCTTGTCACCGCCTGCGGCGGCATACATGTCGTCGTGCAGCGGCTGCCAGTTCACGGCGGTAAAGGTGGCATCACCGGAGGCAATGGAGGTATAGCCCACGTTGTAATCCACTTCGCTGGCGGTATTCACCGTATAGCCCAGTTTCTCCAGCGCACGGCTGACAATCTGGGTCTGGAAGGACTCTTCCGAAATGGTGCTCTGCACCGGCTGCACGGTAATGCCTTTGCCCGGCAGGTCAGCGGCAACGGCGCTGGTGGAGACAAGGGTCGCAAACGCTGTGGCAAAAAGTACGTTATGTCGCATCGTTGTTCCTTATTTTGTAAATGGGCGGGTGAGTAACCCGACAGGGCCGGTGGTGTACCAGCGACGGTTGCCGCGACTACGTGAATCACGACCGACAGCCTGGGTCAGGCGGTCAAGAATGATGGCGAGGATCACAATCCCGACGCCGCCGACGGTCGCCAGCCCCATATCGAGACGGCCAATGCCGCGCAGTACCATCTGACCTAACCCGCCAACGGCAATCATCGAGGCGATCACCACCATCGACAGCGCCAGCATCAGCGTCTGGTTAACACCTGCCATAATGGTCGGCATCGCCAGCGGAAGCTGAACCTTAAACAGCATCTGACGCGGGCTGGCGCCGAACGAGCGCGATGCCTCTATCAGATCCGCAGGCACCTGGTTAATGCCCAGAATGGTCAGGCGAATAATCGGTGGCAGGGCGAAGATAATGGTCACGACCACCCCCGGTACGTTACCGATGCCGAACAGCATCACGATAGGCACCAGGTAAACGAACGCTGGCGTGGTCTGCATCGCATCCAGCAGCGGGCGGATAATCTTCGCGGCCCTGGGGCTGCGCGCCAGCCAGATCCCCATCGGCAGGCCGATCACCACGCAGAACAGCAGGGCGGTCAGCACCAGCGCCAGGGTGATCATCGCCTGAGACCACGCGCCAATCGCGCCGATGGCAATCAGGGAGATGAGCGTGGCGATCCCCATACCCGCGCTGCCGAACTGCCATGCGATCAGCGAGAACAGGATAATCGCCACCGGCGCGGGCATGCCCAGCATCAGCTGCTGGAAGCCGTTCAGGATGTAATCCACCGGGATGCGGATCCCCTGGAACACCGGACGGAAGTGGGTAACGACCCAGTCGATCCCCTCCGTTACCCAGCTATCCAGCGGGATCAGCGTCTTGTGGAACGGATCCATAATATTGAAATGCTCTGGGGCAGGCGCTGGTGCGCTGTTGAGCCAGTCTGCCGCGCCGCCGCCATCGGCAGGCGCAGGCGTCGACCCCCACGCATCGGCAGATTGCGCCGCGCTGTCCGCTGCTTCAGTGGTGCCCCATGGGTTTGATTGATCAGCCATTGTTTGTCCCCTCGCGATCTAAAGCCTGTAGCAGCATCCGTTTTGAGATGATGCCAACGTACTGTTGTTCTTCACCGACGACCGGCACGGCGCACGGCGCCTGACCCACGTGAGAGAGCAACTCGCTGAGCGGCGTTTCGGCGTCCACGGCAAGCGGAGCGTCAATCAACGCCGCATCGATTCCCTGGTTTTCGCTCAGGGCGGTTTTCAGAGAGTCAATGGAGACCACGCCGACAAATTTATTGCCGCGTTCAACCAGATAACCGTATTCACGGTCTTCGTCCTGCAACAGCTTCAGCGCGGAGCGCGGGCCAAAACCTGGCGTTTTACGAATAATGCCGTTTGGTGTTCGACGGGCAATATCTTTCGCACTGAATACGTGGCTAATATCCACGCCGCGGAAGAAGGTGCGCACATAATCATTCGCCGGATTATTGAGAATTTCATCCGGCGTACCGACCTGCACCACTTCACCATTTTGCATAATGGCGATACGGTCGCCAATACGCATGGCTTCATCCAGATCGTGAGAAATAAAAACAATGGTGCGCTGATGTTTGGCCTGTAATTTTACCAGTTCATCCTGCATCTCGGTGCGAATTAAGGGATCGAGCGCCGAGAAGGCTTCGTCCATTAATAAAATGTCCGGATTAATCGCTAATGCGCGCGCTAATCCCACACGCTGACGCATACCGCCGGAGAGTTCATCCGGATACGCATGAGCATAATTTTCCAGCCCGACCTGACGCAGTGCATCAAGGGCTTTTTCCTGACGTTCCTGAGCGGGTGTACCGGCTAACTCCATGCCAAAGGCGGTATTATCGAGTACCGTCATGTGCGGCATCAGTGCAAATGACTGAAATACCATCGCAATTTTCTTTCTGCGCACCTCGCGGAGTTCGGCGTCTGATATTCTGGCGATATCCACGCCGTCTATCAGCACCTGTCCGCGGGTGGGTTCAATCAGGCGATTGAGAAGGCGAACCATAGTGGATTTACCCGAACCGGATAATCCCATGATGACAAAAATCTCGCCTTCTTCAATGGCCAGACTGGCGTCTTTAACGCCAAGCGATAGCCCGGTTTTTTCCAGAATTTGCTCTTTCGAAAGGCCTTTCTCAATATATTTGAAAGCACGCTGCGGGTGCTCGCCAAATACTTTATAAAGATTTTTCACTTCTAATTTAATTGCCATGCAATAGAGAGTGTCCTGTTATTTGTTTATGTCGATATGATTACCATGGTAAATAGTTAACTGGCATTACCCTAACATACTCAGAATCTGAGACAACCCTGGTCCAGCCTGAGGGCGGAATTTTGCCGCAAGCGAAACGGCTGAATTTCCCATGAATAAAGGGCTGAGGGCGGTTTGAATTTTTCTCAATTTTTTGCTGTTGCATGGGGAAATTTCGCCTGAATCGGTGTGATTCAGGCGAATATGACGGGGAAATTACAGTGTAGTACGTCGTGGAATATTCGGCTGGAAATAATGAAATGCAGAGTTAATTAATGAACGTTAATTCATTCATTAAAAATCCCAGTCCTCGTCTTGCGTCTCCACCGCTTTACCCATCACGTACGACGAGCCGGACCCGGAAAAGAAGTCGTGGTTTTCATCAGCGTTGGGCGACAGCGCCGCGAGGATCGCCGGGTTCACCTCCGCCATGTCTGGTGGGAATAACGCTTCGTAGCCCAGGTTCATCAGCGCTTTGTTGGCGTTGTAGCAGAGGAAAGCTTTTACGTCCTCTTCCCAGCCCGTTCCGGCGTACAGCTCTTCGGTATAGCTCAGCTCGTTGTCATACAGATCCATCAGTAAATCGAGGGCAAAACCTTTGAGTTCCTCGCGTTTTTCCGCGCTGACTTTCTCCAGCCCTTTCTGATACTTATAGCCGATGTAATACCCGTGTACCGCTTCATCGCGGATGATGAGGCGAATCAAATCGGCGGTGTTGGTGAGCTTGCCCCGGCTCGACCAGTACATGGGCAGCCAGAAGCCGGAATAGAAGAGGAAAGATTCCAGGAACACGCTGGCGATCTTTTTCTTCAGCGGCTCGTCGGCCCGGTAATATCCCAGCACCAGATCTGCCTTGCGCTGCAATGACGCGCTCTCTTCACTCCAGGCGTAGGCGGCGTCCACGTCTCTGGTCTGGCACAGGGTGGAGAAAATCGAGCTGTAGGAGCGGGCATGCACCGCCTCCATAAAGCTGATATTCGACATTACCGCCTCTTCGTGCGGGGTTAGCGCATCACTCATCAGCGCGGGCGCACCCACGGTATTCTGAATGGTGTCCAGCAGCGTCAGGCCGGTAAAGACGCGGATTGTCAGCTGCTGCTCGGCATGGTTCAGGGTTTGCCAGGCCGGAATATCGTTGGAGAGCGGGACTTTTTCCGGCAGCCAGAAGTTGCTGGTCAGGCGGTTCCAGACCTCCAGGTCTTTATCATCCTGAATTTTGTTCCAGTTAACGGCGCTTACGCGTGACAGTTTCATCCTTTCTCCTTACAGCGCGCAGGACACGCAGCCTTCAATTTCGGTGCCTTCCAGCGCGAGCTGGCGCAGGCGAATGTAGTACAGCGTTTTGATGCCTTTCTTCCAGGCGTAGATCTGCGCTTTGTTGATATCCCGCGTGGTGGCGGTGTCCGGGAAGAAGAGCGTCAGCGACAGCCCCTGGTCCACATGTTTAGTCGCCTCGGCGTAGGTATCAATGATCTTTTCCGGGCCGATCTCATAGGCGTCCTGGTACAGCGCCAGATTCTCGTTGGTCATAAACGGGGCAGGGTAGTAGACGCGCCCGGTTTTGCCTTCTTTACGGATTTCAATCTTCGACACGATGGGGTGGATGCTCGACGTGGCGTGATTGATATAGGAAATGGAGCCGGTTGGCGGCACCGCCTGAAGGTTCTGGTTATAAATGCCGTAGCGCATCACCTCTTCACGCAGCTGTTGCCACATCTCACGCGTCGGCAGGGTGATGCCAGCGCGGTCGAACAGCGCGCGTACTTTTTCAGTTTTCGGCTGCCAGTCGCCTTCCAGATACTGGCTGAAATACTCTCCGCTGGCGTAGCGCGACTGCTCAAAGCCTGCGAACCGCTGGTGGCGTTCGCGCGCCAGCATCATCGAGGTATGCAGCGCATGCCAGGTGATGGTGTAGAAATAAAGGTTGGTGAAATCCAGCCCTTCCGGGCTGCCGTAGGCGATGCCCTCCCGCGCCAGATAGCCGTGCAGGTTCATCTGCCCAAGGCCGATGGCATGCGACGCGGCATTGCCCGCCTCAATGGACGGTACGCTGCGGATGTGGCTCATGTCCGATACCGCCGTCAGCCCGCGAATGGCGGTCTCTACCGTGCGGCCAAAATCGGGTGAATCCATGGTGTGGGCAATATTCAGCGACCCGAGGTTACAGGAGATATCCTTGCCCACGTCCGCGTAGTCGAGGTTTTCGTCGTAGCTGGACGCGCTGTTGACCTGCAAAATCTCCGAGCACAGATTGCTCATGTTGATGCGCCCGGCAATCGGGTTAGCGCGGTTCACCGTGTCCTCGTACATGATGTACGGATAGCCGGACTCAAACTGAATTTCAGCCAGCGTCTGGAAGAAATCGCGGGCGTTGATGGTTTTTTTGCGAATGCGATCGTCGGCCACCAGCTCGTCGTACAGCTCGCTTATCGCCACGTCGCCAAAGGCTTTGCCGTAAATCCGCTCAACGTCATACGGTGAGAAGAGCGCCATGTCGGCATTCTCTTTAGCCAGCTTAAACGTGATATCCGGGATCACCACGCCAAGCGACAGGGTTTTGATGCGGATCTTTTCGTCGGCATTTTCACGTTTGGTATCCAGAAAACGCAGAATGTCCGGGTGGTGCGCGTGCAGATAAACCGCGCCCGCGCCCTGACGTGCGCCAAGCTGGTTGGCGTATGAGAAGGCATCTTCCAGCATCTTCATCACCGGGATGACGCCGGAGGACTGGTTTTCGATGCGCTTAATCGGCGCGCCCGCCTCCCGCAGGTTCGAAAGCAGAAACGCCACGCCGCCGCCGCGTTTCGACAGCTGTAGCGCCGAATTCACCGCACGGCCAATCGACTCCATATTGTCTTCAATACGCAGCAGGAAGCAGGAGACCAGCTCACCGCGCTGGGCTTTCCCGCAGTTAAGGAACGTTGGCGTGGCGGGCTGGAAGCGGCCGGAGAGGATCTCCTCCATGAGTCTTTCGGCCAGCGCTTCATCGCCCTGCGCCAGCGTCAGCGCCACCATCACCACGCGATCTTCAAAGCTTTCTAAATAGCGTTTGCCGTCAAAGGTTTTCAGGGTGTAGCTGGTGTAATACTTCCACGCGCCGAGAAACGTCTGGAAGCGAAAACCGCTGGCGTGCGCCCGTTCAAACAATGCCACCACGAAGGCGCGGTCGTAGCGGGTCAGGACACGCTCTTCGTAATAACCCTCTTTTACCAGCCAGTCGAGACGTTCCTGCTGGCTGCCAAAGGCGACGCTGTTCGGGCGTACATGAGCGGCAAAAAAGGCGTCCACCGCCTCACGATCTTTGCCAAACTGAATGCGCCCCTCGCGGTCATAGAGGTTTAGCATGGCGTTTAATGCGTGGTAATCCGGCGTCGCCTGAATCACGCGTTCTGCGGTTGTCGTTGCCAAAATTCGTTCACTCCTTTACGCACGTTCTCTACGTCCTGCTGTGTCCCCATCAGTTCAAAACGATAGAGATACGGCACGCCGCATTTTTGAGAGATGACATCCCCGGCGCGGGCAAAGGCCTCGCCGAAGTTGCGATTGCCTGCCGCGATCACGCCGCGAATCAGCTGCCGGTTATGGGGATCGTTCAGAAAGCGGATCACCTGACGAGGCACCGCCCCCGCGGTGCCGCCACCGCCATAGCTGGGCACCACCAGAATATAGGGTTCGTCTACCTGAATACGCTCCCGCTCGTTCAGCGGAATGCGTATCGCGGGCAGCCCGAGACGCTCCATAAACCGAAGCGTGTTTTCCGAGCTGCTGGAAAAGTAGACCAGCGTGCTCATGCACTGACGCCCTGAGCGGCAAGGCGGTTGATCATGTCCGGACGAAAGCCAGACCAGCTGGTGTCGCCGGCAACCACAACCGGAAGCTGACGAAACCCCTGCGCCCGCAGGGTGTCTGCCGCGTCGGGCACCTGATCAATATTGACCATCTCAAATGCCACGCCGCGGCTCTCCATTGCCCGTTTCGTGGCGTGGCACTGAACACAATCGTTACGAGTGTAAATAATAATGCTCATGATTCGTATTTCCATTTAGAATGAGAGAACGGCGCGAGTTAACGCGTCATGTTGTGTGTATCTTGCTAAAGGGAATACTAGATGTAGTTGCGATAAGTTTCAACCACACAAGATATGGGAAATGCAGATTAATATGGCCCCAATGATGAGCCTGTCGGGGCAGGGCGGGCTGTGCGGGTTTTTCAGGCTTTCAGGCAAAGAAAAGCCCCGGCGCCTGAGGCTACCGGGGCTAAGAACGCGCGCTTACTTACGCAGGCTAAGCAGGGCGCCGACAAAAATCCCGACCGCCGCGACCGTTCCCAGCGTACAAAGCGGTTTTTCACGTACGAAGGTGGTGGCGCAGCTGGCCATGTCGCAGGCCGCCTGAGTGGTACGTGAGCGGCCATTCATCCTTGCCCGCGTTTCACGCAGCAGAGACTGAGCCTTACGTTTCGCGGCATCCGCTTCGTCCTTCGCGTCAGAGCCCCAGGATTTCAATACGGCTTCCAGCGTGTCCGCTAATTGGCTGACATCGTTACGAATATCCTGTGTGTCGTCATTAATATCGTTTCGGTTCGGTCTGTTAAACATACGATCCTCCATAATTTGTGTTCCCGTTTAGTTTAGTCCAGAAATGTAATATCTGAAGCGAGTCACGGCTTATCGGGCAGTTTATGGAATATTCTGAAAGCCCTGCTAATGCTGAATACTGTAAGGTTGCCGGGCAGGAATGATAATGAGGAAAAGATATGTATTTACGACCCGATGAGGTGGCGCGCGTTCTTGAAAAAGAAGGGTTCACCATGGATGAGGTAACATCAAAAGCGTACGGATATCGCCGTGGTGAGAATTATGTTTACGTCAACCGTGAAGCAAGAATGGGGCGTACTGCTCTCATTATTCACCCGACACTTAAAGACAGAAGCCTGTCATTTGCTGAGCCCGCCTCGGATATTAAAACCTGCGATCATTATCAGCAATTTCCGCTCTATTTAGGCGGCGAGACGCATGAACATTATGGTATTCCGCACGGTTTCAGCTCGCGTATGGCGCTGGAGCGGTTCCTGAAAGGACTGTTTGGCGACGTACAATAACTCTGCGACTGGCATGAGCCAGTCGCCTTACCTTACGCTTTTGCCTGGCTATAAGGGCTGACTTTAAACAGGCGGCGGCAGTAGTCAAGAAAGTAACCGTACACCGCACCCATCAGCATGGATACCACGATATTTGAACTTACCGCAGCGGCGATTTGATGCCAGTCTGCGCCCACCGTCAGCAAAATAACCACATATACCGGGGACTGGAACGTCACGTAAGCCAGCACGTCCGCCAGGTTTTTTACCCAACCCGCCGGGCTAATACGCCGGGCTAAACGCATCACTGCATCGCGATACAGGCCGTACGGCCAGGCAATCATGATATTCACCGGAATGGCCACCAGGCGCGACGAGAGGGATTGCTCAAAGGACATTCCCGACAGGAAAATTTCAATCAGCATATTCACGACGGAACAGTAAACGACCATCGCGAATGTATCCGCTACCGCATGGCGCAGGCGAGACTGCGGTGAGAACATGTCTGAACTCCTCGAACAGGACAAAAAAGTGGCGTTATACCTGCTGCCTTTAGTGCTTTAGGTTGGTTTGTTTTGAGTGTATAGCGTATCTCTCTGGCTTTTAACTAACAAGTAGTGATTAATTTTTATTTACAGGCGCTTTAGCCATAAAATTCTCTAAAATTGTGCGTTTTTTGCGCGCTTCGTTATTTTCTCTCCTCGAGCATATTTTAGTGAAATATATCAATGGATTAGTTTGTCTGTGTGCGTGTGAAACCTCTGTTGTGTGGGCGAGTGGAGGCGGTTTTTTGAACTGTTTTAAACAGGAGCTTGTGGTCAGGGGAAGGGCGGTATATTACACATTAAAACAGACATATATTTCGGGGTTATATTAACGGGATATTCTAAAACATTTACAATAATGTCAAAACGTCAGGGTGGGTAGATATCAGAACCAAAATCAATTATTCTGTTGCCTGATTTATGTTATACACACGAAGAAAGGTTTTTCATTATTATGGCTTTAACGTTACAGAATCTTAATAATATTCGTACCCTCCGGGCGCTGGCACGTGAATTATCCATGGATGTTCTGGAAGAAGTGCTGGAAAAATTCCGGATTGTCACTGAAGAAAAACGCAGCGAGCAGGCTGAATTAGAGCGTCAACGCGCTGAACAGCAGGATAAAATTAATGCTCTGCTGGAACTGATGAAAGCTGACGGTATTTCTCCGAGCGATCTGTTAGGCAGTGACCTGGCGCAGGCGGGTCAGCCGACGAAAAAACGTAAAGCGCGTGCGGCGAAATATCGTTTTATTGACGCGAACGGTGAAGAAAAAACCTGGACCGGCCAGGGGCGTACGCCAAAGCCAATTGCAACCGCACTGGCAAACGGTAAATCGCTGGACGATTTCCTGATCTGATGATTATTCGGGCGGTGTATTCCGCCCGATTATTGACTTAGCAGACGCCAAAGTCACCGTCTTCGGAGTACAGAACCACGTCCGCCGCTTTCAGGTGATATTTCTCGCCCTGCTCATTGCTGGCCTGCACAGCCACAATGTTTTCACCATTCACTTCGAGCACTTTCAGTTTCGGACCGCCCTGACGCGGTTGGACATAATCACCGACAGAAAACATAGCACCTCCTCATCATTGTCATGATCTTCACCATAGCCCACGTCCGGGGGCGGGGTACAGCCTAATCTTTCAGATACTCCTTATCAGGTACGTCGGTTCCACGGCATCACTTTCAGCAGTCGCGCCATACCGCAAAAACCTGTCACACCGGCGAACAACAGCCCGGCGCCCACAAAACCGCTCAGCAGGAAAAAGCCGCTGGAGACGCTGTAACCCAGCACTACGCCGCAGAGGATCAGCAGCCCGGCGGCGATCTGCACCTGACGCATCAGCGGAAGCGGCTGCGATCGATCTTCAACAGTCAGCAGCCCGGCCTGCTTCCAGCCCTGAATGCCTCCCTCAACCACAAAGGCGTTCGCAGGGGACGCTGCCTGCGCCAGACGAGCAGCATTGTTTGAGGTTCGTGCGCCGGACTGACAGTGGAAAATCACCGTTTCTCCCGGCGCTGCGTTAAGCCCGCCGGGTAACGAATCCAGCGGAATGGAGTGCGCCGCCGGAATATGCTCGCGGGCATACTCGTCGGGGTCGCGAATATCGATAAGTCTGGCGCCTTCAGCAATCAGCGCGTTTGCCTGCTGCGGCGAAATTAGAGGAAGAGACATTGTGTTTCCTTACGGTCAATTTCGGCACAGTAGAGCATTTAAGGCGGGGTTTAAGCCAGTGTAAAGAGGGTAAAGGCAGGTAAAAGCGCGAGAGACGCATGGCAGTTACCCGTAAACTGGCTACGCTTAGAGAAGTGTCTTTTATAATTTTCAATTGGTTAGCTTGCACGGAGTGTTTTATGGGTTTTTGGCGCGTTGTTTTTACGATTATTCTCCCGCCGCTGGGCGTGCTGCTTGGCAAGGGGCTGGGCTGGGCGTTTATTCTGAATATCCTTCTGACCATCCTGGGCTACTTCCCCGGTCTTATCCACGCATTTTGGGTTCAGACGAAGAGCTAGGTACGCCACAGTAAGTCACTGTAGATCCGGGTCAGCACGCCTTCCGGGCCAAACTGCTGTTTGATCCAGCGCGTGACCTGACCGGTCGCCGCATGCTGCGTGGCAAGCAGCATGCGCGAATCCTGACGTGGATTATTGATCCGCCGCGTTACCAGCAGCCCGTCCTCCACCGCCTCCCGCGTCATATATTCCGGCAAAAAGCCAATACCTTCCCCCAGGATCTGACACTGGCATTTCGTGTTGAAGTCCGGCACCAGAATCGCCTCCTGGCCGTGAAGCAGCCAGCCCACCTTCTTGTTGATGGTATGCGCGGTGTCTTCGACCATGATATTGGGATACAGACGCAGCTGACTTTCGGAAATGGGCTCCGGGGCGAACGCCAGCGGATGGGTGGGCGCGATGGCAAATACCCAGCGGATCGCGCCTATCTCGGTGTAATCAATGCCGCCGCCGTCCAGCAGCGTATCCGGCGCGCCAATGGCGATGTTGGCCTGATTATTAATGATGGAATCCCAGACGCCGTTATACACCTCGGTCGTCACTGTGATCTGGCAGGTGGGAAACTGTTTTTTCAGTACCTGGAGCAGACGCGCGGTATGGCGTGGCGTATACAAAAGCTGATTTATGCAGATGCGCACCCGCGTCTCAATGCCCTGAGAAATGGTATCAATCCCGCGCTTGATGGCATGAAAGTCATTCAGCAGGTCGGTCGCTTTACGATAAAAGTAAAAACCGGATTCTGTCAGCTCAATGCTGCGCGTGTTGCGTACAAACAGCACTACGTCCAGTCCGGTCTCCATGCGTTTGATGGTGTAACTGATGGCGGAGGTGGTCACGCCCAGCTCGGCAGCCGCTTTGCTGAAACTGCCAAAACGTGCCGCGGTGGTGAAGGCCAGCAAATTCTCTTCGGTAAAGATGGAATTCATATTATGGCTCCTGGTGACCATCAGTTTTGAACATATTTTAACAGCGGCGTTACATCATAGTTGATGTCGGTCACAGTTCTGGCTTTTTACGTAGGGCCGCGCTGTGTAAGGCTTTTTCAGCCATAAGGATAATGCAGCCTGAAGCGCGTAAACGCGGTAAAACATAAGAAAAAGGTTGCACAGACGCACGTTTCTGCCGGACCGTTGAATTTAACTCAACAATGAATTGCGTGTCGATGAATCATTTTTAAGCGGATTCTTTTATGACCAGGCTGTTGCTATTCTCAGGTCATCAGAAGTGAAACATAGGGAGTCTGAATATGTCTGCAACTGCACGGGTTACAGAATTTCTGCTGGCGGCAGAAGAGGGCAATATCGACGCGCTAAAAGCCTGCCTGGAGAAAGGCGTGGATATTAACGCAACCAACCGCCAGAAAAGAACCGCCATTATTATTGCCAGCCTGAAAAAGCATTACGCCTGTGTGGAGTTTTTAATTGCCGCCGGGGCGGATATTGATAAACAGGACCAGACCTGTTTTAACCCCTTCCTGATCGGCTGCCTGACCAATGATTTAACCCTGCTGCGTATTGTCCTTCCGGCGAATCCGGATCTCGACCGTCTGACGCGCTTTGGCGGCGTGGGCATTACCCCTGCCAGTGAAAAAGGGCACGTTGAAATCGTGCGTGAGCTGCTGGAAAAAACCGACATCAACGTCAACCACACCAATTTTGTCGGCTGGACGCCGCTGCTGGAGGCCATCGTATTAAATGACGGCGGCGCAAAGCAGCAGGAAATTGTGAAGCTGCTGCTGGATCACGGCGCGAACCCGCACATGACCGATAAATACGGCAAAACCCCGCTCGAACTGGCGCGGGAAAAAGGCTTCAACGCGATCGCAGACCTGCTGCTGGCGGCAGGCGCATAGCGCATTCGGTCAGCCTTCCCCTGGCTGGCCGTTAATCAATAAACGCATTGTTACCGACGTGCATTTAGCACGACGGCGGCCCCCTTTTATCTTAAACAGGTGAAAATAATGCCAACCAAAATCGTCATAAAAAAGAATACGTATTTCGATTCGGTTTCCTTAATGTCGGTTTCCACCAAAGCCAATAAATTGCCGGGCGTCGAGCAGGCGTTTGTGGCGATGGCGACGGAAATGAACAAAGGCGTATTAAAAAACCTCGGGCTATTAACGCCGGAATTAGCGGACGCGAAAAACGGCGACCTGATGATCGTTATTAAAGGCGATGCGGCGAATGAGGAAACCCTCGGCGCCATTGAAGCGTTATTCACGCGTAAAGAGCGCACGGGCTCCCATGAAGCACGCTACGCGACGATTGCCAGCGCCAAAACCCATCGTCCGGACAGCAACCTTGCGGTGATTTCCGTCAACGGCACCTTCGCCGCACGGGAAGCGCGCCAGGCGCTGGAAAACGATCTTAACGTGATGCTGTTCTCCGATAACGTCTCGCTCGACGACGAGCTGGCGCTGAAGCAGCTGGCGCATGAAAAGGGTCTGCTGATGATGGGGCCAGACTGCGGCACCGCCATTATCAACGGTGCGGGGCTGTGCTTCGCCAACGCGGTGCGTCGCGGGCCGATTGGCATCGTTGGCGCCTCCGGCACCGGCAGCCAGGAGCTGAGCGTGCGCATTCATGAGTTCGGCGGCGGCGTGTCGCAGCTGATCGGCACCGGCGGACGCGATCTCAGCGAGAAGATCGGCGGCCTGATGATGCTCGATGCCATCGACATGCTGGAGGCGGACGACGCGACCCGGGTGATAGCGCTCATCTCCAAACCGCCTGCACCCGCGGTGGCAGAGAACGTGCTGGCCCGGGCACGCGCCTGCCGCAAGCCTGTGGTTGTGTGCTTTCTGGGCCGTAACGAACCGCCTGCCGATGAAGACGGTTTGCAGTTTGCTCGTGGCACCAAAGAGGCGGCCCTGAAAGCGGTGCTGCTTACCGGCATTAAAAAAGACACCCTGGATTTACATCCGCTCAACTGGCCGCTGATCGAAGAGGTACGCGCCCGCCTGACGCCGCAGCAGAAGTACATTCGCGGCCTGTTCTGCGGCGGCACCCTGTGCGACGAAGCGATGTTTGCCGCGCTGGAGAAGTTTGACGATGTTTACAGCAACATCCAGCCGGACCCGGCCAGGCGTCTGAAAGATATCAACGTCAGTCAGGCCCACACCTTCCTTGATTTCGGTGACGATGACTTCACCAACGGCAAACCACACCCGATGATCGACCCAACCAACCGCATCAGCCGCCTGCTACAGGAGGCGCGGGACCCGCAGGTGGGGGTAATCGTGATGGATTTCGTGCTCGGCTTTGGCGCGCACGACGATCCGGTGGGGGTGATGATCGAGGCGATCAAAGAGGCACAGGCGATCGCGAAAGCCGACAACCGTCCGCTGGAAATTCTCGGCTACGTGCTCGGCACCGATCAGGATCCGCAGTCGCTGGCGCAGCAGTGCCAGCTGCTGACTGACGCAGGCGTCATCTGGTCCAGCAGCAGCACCAATACCGGATTACTGGCACGCGAATTCGTCTGCAAAGGGGAGAGAGCATAATGGCGACCTTATTCAACCAGCCGCTGAACGTGATTAACGTCGGGATTGCGATGTTCAGCGACGACCTCAAAAAACAGCACGTTCCCGTGACCCAGCTCGACTGGACGCCGCCGGGGCAGGGCAATATGCAGGTAGTGGACGCGCTCGACCAGCTGGCGGAAAAACCGCTGGCGGAGAAAATCGCCGCCGCGAACAAAATTGCCCTGGAGCGGATTATTCAGTCCCATCCGGTGCTGGTGGGCTATGACCAGGCGATCAACGTGGTGCCGGGCATGACCCGCACGACCATTCTGCACGCCGGTCCGCCTGTTACCTGGGAAAACATGTGCGGGGCGATGAAAGGCGCGGTTACCGGCGCGCTGGTGTTTGAAGGGCTGGCGACGGATCTGGAGGACGCGGCAAGGCTGGCGGCATCAGGCGACATCACCTTCTCGCCGTGCCACGAGCACGACTGCGTGGGCTCCATGGCGGGCGTTACCTCCGCGTCGATGTTTATGCACATCGTTGAGAACAAAACTTACGGCAACCGCGCCTTCACCAACCTCAGCGAGCAGATGGCGAAGATCCTGCGCATGGGGGCCAACGACCAGAGCGTCATCGAGCGCCTGAACTGGATGCGCAACGTGCTCGGCCCGATGCTGCGCGAGGCGATGAAGATTATCGGCGAAATCGACCTGCGCCTGATGCTGGCCCAGGCGCTGCACATGGGCGACGAGTGCCACAACCGCAACAACGCGGGCACTACGCTGCTTATTCAGGCGCTGACGCCGGGGCTGATCCAGGCGGGCTATCCGGTGGCGCAGCAGCGTGAGGTGTTCGAGTTTGTCGCCAGCAGCGACTACTTCTCCGGCCCGACGTGGATGGCGATGTGTAAGGCCGCGCTGGATGCCGCCCACGGCATTGAGTACAGCACCGTCGTCACCACCATGGCGCGCAACGGCTACGAGTTCGGCCTGCGCGTTTCCGGCCTGCCGGGGCAGTGGTTCACCGGCCCGGCGCAGCAGGTGATCGGCCCGATGTTCGCGGGCTATAAGCCGGAAGACTCCGGGCTGGATATCGGCGACAGCGCGATTACCGAAACCTACGGCATCGGCGGCTTTGCGATGGCGACGGCCCCGGCCATCGTGGCGCTGGTGGGCGGCACGGTGGAGGAAGCCATCGATTTCTCCCGCCAGATGCGCGAAATCACCCTCGGCGAAAACCCGAACGTCACCATTCCACTGCTCTCGTTTATGGGCATCCCGACCGCCATCGACATCACGAAGGTCGCGGGCAGCGGCATTCTGCCGGTCATTAATACCGCCATTGCCCACAAGGACGCCGGGATCGGCATGATTGGGGCGGGCATCGTTCACCCGCCGTTTAGCTGTTTTGAAAAGGCGCTGTTAACCTTCCGCGATCGCTACGTTCTATAAGGTATGCATCCATGAAAAACATGAAACTGGAGTGGAAAAGAGGTGACTGGGCAGCTTATTTCGGGTTGATGACCAACAACCTGACCAATTTGCTGACCATGATGGGGTTGCTCATTTTTGTCGTCGGCATCCCGAAGGAGATTGTTTATGGACGCATCGCGCCAGCCTTCGGGCTGGCGGTGCTGGTGGCGAGTCTTTGCTATACGTGGTTTGGCCTGCAAATGGCGCGCGCCACCGGACGAACGGACGTCACCGCGCTGCCGTCCGGCCCGAGCGCGCCGTCGATTTTTACCGTGACCTTCCTGGTCTTAATGCCGGTTTACCAGCAAACCGGCGATGCGGATTTCGCGATTCAGATTGGCCTGGTGTGGTGCTTTGTGGAAGCGATGATCCTCGCGGGCGGCTCGTTCCTGGGTGAGACCATCCGCAAGATGATCCCGCGTACCGTGCTGCTGTCGTGCCTGTCCGGTCTTGGCCTGCTGCTGCTGGCGATGAACCCGATGTTGCAGGCGTTCGAAGCGCCGACCGTGTCGTTTATCGTCCTGCTGCTGATCTTCATTAACTGGTTCGGTAAAAAGCCGATTTTCGCCCGTATCCCGACCGGCCTGCTGCTGTTAATTGCCGGTACTCTGCTTGCGTGGATCTCCGGCCTGCAAAGCCCGGATGCCATTAAAGCGTCCATGTCATCCTTCGGCTTTAACCCGCCGGAGGTGCACGTGGACAGCTTCATGCAGGGGCTGCCGCACGCGCTGCCGTATCTGGCGTCCGCCGTACCGCTGGGGCTGGCGAACTACATCTTTGACCTGGAGAACATCGAAAGCGCCCACGCGGCGGGGGATGAATACCCGACCCGCAAGGTAATGCTGGCGAACGGTCTGGCCTCGATGCTCGGCTGCCTGATGGGCAATCCGTTCCCGGTCACGGTCTACGTCGGCCATCCTGGCTGGAAAGCGATGGGCGCCAGCATCGGCTACACCCTGGCGTCCGGCGTGACCATGTTCATCGTGCCGCTGTTCGGGCTGGGAGCCTTTATGCTCGCCATCATACCAATGACCGCCATCGTGCCGATTCTGGTCTTTATCGGCGTCGTCACCGCCAACCAGGTGGTGAGGGAAACGCCGAAAGTGGAGGTGCCCGTCATCTTTATCTGCCTGTTCCCGTGGATCGCTAACTGGGCGCTGACCATGATGAACAGCGTGATGAGCGCGGCGGGAACCAGCGCGGCGAAAATTGGCACCGACGTGCTGCACAGCAAAGGGATCTACTATGAGGGTCTGATGCACCTCGGCAACGGTGCGCCGCTCGCCAGCATGCTCTGGGGCTGTATCGCTATCTTCGCCATCATTAACAAACCGCTGCGCGGGGCCGTCGCCACCGTAGGAGGCGCGCTGCTGGCGCTGTTTGGCGTGATCCACGCGCCGGTGGTGGGCTTTGCCGAGGGCAGTTCCCTGTTGTTCGTTACGGCCTACCTGATGATGGGCGGGATGTTTGTGGTGAAGCATGTGCTGGATACCTCTGTTAATCCCCCTCTCCCTGTGGCAGAGGGCCGGGGTGAGGGCACCAGAACGCACCTTCTAAAGGAAACAAAATGAAAGAGCTTATGGTCGTCGCCATCGGCGGCAACAGCATTATCAAAGACAACGCCAGCCAGTCGATTGAGCATCAGGCGCAGGCGGTCAAAGCGGTGGCTGAGTCGGTGCTCGAAATGCTGGCCTCGGACTATGACATCGTGCTCACCCACGGCAACGGCCCGCAGGTGGGGCTGGATCTGCGCCGCGCCGAAATCGCCCACGAGCGGGAAGGGCTGCCGCTGACCCCGCTGGCAAACTGCGTGGCGGATACCCAGGGCGGGATCGGCTACCTGATCCAGCAGGCGCTCAACAACCGCCTGGCGGCGCGCGGGGAACAAAAAGCGGTCACGGTCGTTACTCAGGTTGAAGTGGATAAAAACGATCCTGGCTTTACGCACCCGACGAAGCCCATCGGCGCGTTCTTCAGCGAGGCGCAGCGCGACGAACTGCAACTTGCGCACCCGGACTGGCATTTTGTCGAGGATTCAGGCCGGGGCTATCGCCGCGTGGTGGCTTCACCGCAGCCGCGACGTATCGTTGAGGCAGATGCCATCAAGGCGCTGACGCAGAAAGGTTTTGTGGTGATCGGCGCGGGCGGCGGAGGCATTCCTGTGGTGCGCAGTGAACAGGGCGATTACCAGAGCGTGGACGCGGTGATAGATAAAGATCTCTCCACCGCGCTGCTGGCGCGCGAGATCCGCGCCGACGTGCTAGTGATCACCACCGGCGTGGAGAAAGTGTGCATCCACTTCGGCAAGCCGAATCAACAGGCGCTGAGCACGGTGAACGTGGCGCAGATGACGCGCTACATGGAAGAAGGACATTTTCCGGCGGGCAGCATGTTGCCGAAAATCGTCGCCTCGCTGGAATTTTTACGCCATGGCGGCAGGCGGGTGATCATTACCTCGCCGGACTGCCTGCCCGCGGCGCTGCGCGGGGAAACGGGTACCCACATTGTTAATGAAGGAAGATAAGATGAGTGAAAACAAAAGCCGCCGCGAGTTTATCAGCCAGAGCGGCAAAATGGTTACCGCCTGCGCGCTGTTTGGCGCCACGGGTTCCGTCGCGTATGCTGCCGATTCTGCAAAGGCAACCTGCGAGACGGGTAAACCGATGAACATCACCGCAAAGCATTACTATCTCGACAACGTGCTGCTGGAAGTCGGGTTTAACTTCGACGGCAGCGTGGCGACAAGCACCCGCACCGAGCTGAAAACGCTGGAAATCAAAGACGGGAAAATCGTCGCCCTGCGCGACAACAACAGCCACGCCGACGCCTCGCTGCCGCACTACGACGCGGGCAAAAAGCTGATGCTTCCGGCGATGCGCGACATGCACATCCATCTGGATAAAACCTTCTACGGCGGCCCGTGGCGCTCCCTGAACCGTCCGGCGGGCACCACCATTCAGGACATGATCCGCCTGGAGCAGAAGCTGCTGCCGGAGTTACAGCCCTACACGCAAGAACGCGCCGAAAAGCTGATCGACCTGCTCCAGTCCAAAGGGTCCACCATCGCCCGCAGCCACTGCAACATAGAGCCGGTTTCCGGCCTGAAAAACCTGGAAAATTTGCAGGCGGTACTGGCGCGCCGAAGCCCAGGTTTTGACTGTGAAATCGTTGCCTTCCCGCAGCACGGTCTGCTGCTGTCTCATTCTGAAAAGCTGATGCGCGAGGCGATGCAGGCGGGGGCGCATTACGTGGGCGGGCTGGACCCGACCAACGTCGACGGCGCGATGGAGAAATCCCTCAACACCATGTTCCAGATTGCGCTGGATTATGACAAAGGGGTGGATATCCATCTGCATGAAACCAGCCCGGCGGGCGTGGCGGCGGTGAACTACATGGTAGAAACCGTGGAGAAAACGCCGGCGCTGAAGGGGAAGCTGACCATCAGCCACGCCTTCGCCCTGGCGACGCTTAACGAGCAAGAGGTGGATGAGATCGCCACCCGCATGGCGGCACAACAGGTGACCATCGCCTCCACCGTGCCGATTGGCACTCTGCACATGCCGCTGAAGCAGTTGCGTGATAAAGGCGTGTTTGTCATGACCGGTACCGACAGCGTGATCGACCACTGGTCACCGTACGGTCTGGGGGACATGCTGGAGAAAGCTAATCTGTACGCCCAGCTCTATATTCGCCCGAACGAGCAGACGCTTTCGCGCGCGCTGGGCATCGCCACCGGCGACGTGCTGCCGCTGAACGATAAAGGTGAACGCGTGTGGCCGAAAGCGCAAGACGACGCCAGCTTTGTGCTGGTAGACGCCTCCTGTTCCGCCGAGGCCGTGGCGCGTATTTCACCGCGCACCGCGACGTTCCATAAGGGCAACCTCGTCTGGGGCACGGTCGCCTGACGCCACGCTGGGGTATCGCTACAGGTGATACCCCGACAATCGCAACTCCCGGTCGATCCACTCGACGAACTGCTGGATCTTCCACGCGCGTTCGTTCATGTGCGGCATTACCAGATGGTGCGCGTTGATGGCGATACCCATTTCATCCGGCAGTACCTGCACCAGCGAACCATCCTTCAGGTGATCGGTCGCCATCATTTTGCTCTCAAGAATAAAGCCCAGCCCCATACGCGCTGCTTCAAAGCTCATGTAGGAGCGATCGAAACTGAGGCTGAAGTTGAGCCACGGCCTGTCGATATTGTGCCAGGCGAACCATTTTTCCCAGTTCACCAGGGTGCTGGTTGAGGAGATGAGCGACTGTTGCAGCAGATCGGCTGGCGTGCTGATCGGATGTTTTTCCACATAAGTGGGCGAGGCCAATACGACCAGCGTGTCATTTTTAATGGTCATCACACGGTATGCATCCCAGTCCGGTATGCCGTGGCGGATATCAATATCAATATTGTCTCTGGCGAATTGCAGGTTTTCATAGGAGCAGGTGAGATTGATGGTGATATCGGGATATTCGTCGCGGAACTTGCCCAGACGGCGCAACAGCCATGACAAGCCAAAGGTGGGCGAGGAGTGCACGCGAAGTACGGCAGTATCTTTCTCTTTGACAATCTGATCGGTGGCACGCCCAATGGCGCTCATTGCCGCTGAAACTTCTCGCAGATACTTTTCTCCCGTCGGGGTTAACTGAACCCCTTTACCGCTGCGGATAAATAATTTTTTGCCCATCCACGATTCCAGGGACGCGATCTGATGACTCACCGCGGAGGGGGTGACGTTGAGTTGTTCGGCCGCCTGATGGATGCTCAGGGCGTTAGCAACGGCGATAAACGCCTGTAAATTTCTGAGCGAGGGCAGCGATAACGTCTGGCGATCCTGCGCGGACATAGCGTACTCCTTTCAGGGTTATGGATAAAAAACATAACATTGAGATTACGTGCGGGCAATTTTATCCCAATATGATTTTTTTTGAACTGTATCGCGAATCAAATTTATCTCAGCAATAAATGAGTTTTATTGCATGGTGTTTCATTCGTGAGCCGATATATTGACGTTGAACGCAAAAATAAAACGACTCACGTTGTTCGAATAATGAGGTAAGTTATGTCTCGTATAGAACAAGCTGTCCCCTACATAAACACTAAAAAAACCCATTACCGTTTCGTTGTGCTGGCATTAATTTTTATTGTGTATGCCATTAACTATGCCGACAGAACAAATATTGGCGCGGTACTTCCGTTTATCATTGACGAATTTCATATCAATAATTTCGAAGCCGGTGCGATAGCCAGTATGTTCTTTTTGGGATACGCCCTGAGCCAAATTCCGGCGGGCTTTTTTATCGCCAGAAAGGGTATTCGCGGGATGGTGGCGCTGTCGATATTCGGCTTCTCCGCCTTTACCTGGCTGATGGGCACTGCGACTTCTGTGCTGGGGCTGAAATTTATTCGCCTGGGGCTGGGGTTAACGGAGGGGCCGTGCCCCGTCGGGCTGGCCTCCACCATCAATAACTGGTTTCCGCCAAAGGAGAAAGCCACGGCAACAGGCGTCTATATTGCTGCCACCATGTTTGCGCCGATCCTCGTGCCGCCGCTGGCAGTGTGGATCGCCATGACCTGGGGCTGGCGCTGGGTCTTCTTCTCCTTTGCGATCCCCGGTCTTGTTATTGCCGTTCTGTGGTATCTGCTGGTGCGCACTAAGCCGTCAGAGAGCGCATTCGTCTCTAAAGCGGAGCTGGAGACCATTACCGCCGGTCAGGAGACGCCGGACGCCAGACGGGAAAATATCGTTATTTCACCAGGATTTGCGCACCTTGATCGCCTGATCCGCGTGCGGGAGTTAGCGCCGGTGAGCACGGTGAAAGGCTTGTTTACCTCGAAAAATATACTCGGTGACTGCCTGGCCTATTTCATGATGGTCAGCGTGCTGTACGGCCTGCTGACGTGGATCCCACTCTATCTGGTGAAGGAAAAAGGCTTTTCGTTTATGAGTATGGGGCTGGTCGCCAGTATGCCGTGCATCGGCGGATTTATCGGTGCAATTTTCGGCGGCTACGTTTCCGACAAACTACTCGGCCGTCGGCGCAAACCGACCATGATGTTTACCGCGATCAGCACCGTTTTGATGATGGTCATTATGCTGAATATTCCGCAAAGCACCGTGGCGGTTTGCGTGGGGCTGTTCTTTGTTGGCCTCTGTCTGAATATCGGCTGGCCTGCTTTTACGGCTTACGGTATGGCCGTCGCGGACAGTAAAACCTATCCGATAGCTGCCTCCATTATCAATAGCGGCGGTAATCTCGGCGGATTTGTTTCCCCGATGCTGGCAGGTTATCTGCTGGATAAAACAGGCAGTTTTAATTCTGTGTTTATTTATTTCGGTATTTGTGCAGCCATTGGCTTAATTATGATTATGCTGCTGGAAGAACCGAAATAATAAAAAAATCCCTCTTGTAAGAATGGAGTAAATATATGCTACTGAAAGATAAAGTCGCCGTCATTACCGGCGCGGCCTCCGTACGCGGTTTGGGTTTCGCCACGGCGAAATTATATGCCGAACAGGGCGCGAAAGTGGTGATTATCGATTTAGATGTCGAAGCAAGCCGGGCAGCGGCGGCGAGTCTGGGCGATGAACATCTGGGCCTTGCGGCGAACGTCAGCAATGAATTACAGGTTAATGCCGCCATTGAGCAGGTGCTGGGGAAATACGGGCGCATCGATATTCTGGTGAATAACGCTGGTATTACACAGCCTATCAAGCTGATGGATATCAAACGTGAAAATTACGATGCGGTGCTGGACGTCAGCCTGCGCGGCACGCTGCTGATGTCTCAGGCGGTGATCCCCACCATGCGCGCGCAGAAGTCGGGCAGCATCGTCTGTATTTCATCGGTATCAGCCCAGCGCGGTGGCGGTATTTTTGGCGGGCCACACTACAGTGCCGCGAAAGCGGGTGTGCTGGGCCTGGCGAAAGCGATGGCCCGCGAGCTGGGGCCGGATAACGTGCGCGTTAACTGCATCACGCCGGGTCTTATTCAGACGGACATCACCGCAGGCAAGCTGAGTGATGAGATGAAAACCGCCATCCTGGCGGGCATTCCGCTTAACCGCCTCGGCGATGCGCAGGATATTGCCCGCGCCGCACTGTTCCTCGGCAGCGACCTTTCGTCTTACTCCACCGGTATCACGCTCGACGTGAACGGCGGGATGCTGATCCATTAAGGAGACTCGAAGATGACGGATACCACAGTTCAACAGGTGGCCGCGGCGGCCTGGCGCATTCGCCGTTATGCGTTACGAATGGGCGAAGTTCAGGGGCAGGGCTACATCGGGCAGGCGCTGGGCTATGCCGATGTGCTGGCCACCGCGTTTACCCACGGGATGAGCCTTAAGCCGGGCGAGCCGGAGTGGGAAGGGCGTGACCGTTTTCTGCTCTCCCACGGCCATTACGCCATCGCCTGTTATGCCGCCCTGATTGAAGCAGGGGTCATATCTGAAGAGGAGCTGGAGACCTACGGCGCGGACGACAGCCGCCTGCCGATGTCCGGCATGGCAACCTACACGCCAGGCATGGAGATCTCCGGCGGTTCGCTGGGGCAGGGCTTAAGCATTGGCGTTGGCATGGCGCTGGGGCTGAAGCACAAGCAGAGCACGGCGTGGGTCGTCAACTCCATGTCGGACGGCGAGCTTGATGAAGGGTCAACCTGGGAAGCGGCGATGTCGGCGGCACACCATGGCCTGTCGAACCTGATCGTGCTGGTGGACATTAACCGCCAGCAGGCGGACGGCAACTCGCACGCGATCCTCGGCTTTGAACCGCTGGAGGATAAGTGGACCTCCTTCGGCTGGTACGTGCAGCGCGTAAACGGCAATGACGTTCCTGCGCTGGTGGCGGCGTTTGATAACGCCAAACGCTATCCGGAAAACCAGCCGCGCGTCATTTTGTGCGACACGCTGATGGGCAAGGGAGTGCCTTTCCTTGAGCAGCGTGACAAGAACCATTTTATTCGCGTGGATGCTGACGAGTGGCAAAAGGCACTCGCCGTACTGGATGCCAACAAACCTGAAGGAGTGCTGTAATGAGCCAGACCACGGAGAAAAAACCGCGTTTAACTACGTCGGCCATGATTGCCTCTATCGCGGAAGAAGGCCAGGAGACGCGCGCCGCACCGTTCGGCCACGCGCTGGTGAAGCTGGCGGAACAGCGACCGGAGGTTGTTGGCATGACGGCGGATCTGTCGAAGTACACCGATCTGCATATCTTTGCCCAGGCCTGCCCAAAACGCTTCTTTCAGATGGGCATGGCTGAACAGCTTTTAATGGGGGCCGCGGGCGGCATGGCGAAGGAGGGCTTTATCCCTTTCGCCACCACCTATGCCGTCTTCGCTACCCGCCGCGCTTACGACTTCATTCATCAGGTGATTGCGGAGGAGCACCTGAACGTGAAGATCTGCGCGGCGCTGCCGGGGCTGACCACCGGCTACGGCCCGAGCCACCAGGCGACAGAAGATATTGCCATTATGCGCGGTATTCCGGGCATGACGATTATCGATCCCTGTGACGCAATAGACACCGAACAGGCAGTACCGGCGATGGCTGCGCACGATGGGCCGGTCTATATGCGCCTGCTGCGGGGCAAGGTGCCGGTGGTGCTGGACCAGTACAACTACCAGTTTAAGATTGGCAAAGCCGCGCTGCTGGAAGAGGGGAGCGACGTCCTGATCATTGCTTCAGGTTTGATGACCATGCGTGCGCTGGAGGCGGCGAAACAGCTGCGTAAAGATAACGTCAGCGTGGCGGTGCTGCACTCGCCCACCATTAAGCCGCTGGACGAAGAGACGATCCTGACGCAGGCCGCAAAGCCGGGACGGCTGGTGATTGTGGCGGAAAACCACAGCAGCGTCGGCGGGCTATGCGAAGCCGTCGCGTCGCTGTTAATGCGCAACCGCGTGAACGTGGATTTCGATACTGTCGCACTGCCGGACGCATTCCTTGACGCAGGCGCGCTGCCCACCCTGCACGACCGCTACGGGATTTCGACCACCGCCATGGTGGAGAAAATCCGGCGCAGGCTCTGAACCCTGCGGGGCGAGTATTCACTCGCCCCTTTCCTGCTTCAGTAACCCACCTTATACACCTGCCCGCTCTGCACCCCTTCCACGCTGCGGCGGTAGGCCTGCGCAACGGTCGCGGCGGGGACGCTTTCAAAGCCGGGGAAGAAGCCGTCGTACGCTTCGGCGGATTCGGTCAGCACCGTCGGGCTGATCAGATTAATGCGAATACCGCGCGGCAGTTCACAGGCCGCGGCGCGCACAAACCCTTCCAGCGCCGCATTGACCGTGGTGGCGTTGACGCCCTGCGCAATCGGCTCGTGCGCCACAATGCCGCTTATCAGCGTAATCGAGCCACCTTCGTTCAGGTAGTGCTGGCCGGTCAGCGCCAGACGAACCTGCCCCAGCAGCTTATCCTGCAAACCCCGGTTGAACTCGCCGTCGGTCATGGTTGCGAGCGGGCCGAAGTGCAACCCTCCGCTGGCGGAGACAATCGCATCCACCGGGCCGATCTTTCCGAACAGCGCCTGCACGCTCGCCTGCGAGTTGATATCCACCTGATGGTCGCCCTGCGTGCGACCCACGCGGATCACCTCGTGACGACGGCTTAGCTCTTCTGTCACAGCACGACCGACGGTACCGCTGGCACCAATAATGACGATTTTCATAGCAGACTCCTTATGTTGTGAGCCTTCATTCTTTAATAAATAAAAATTCAGATAAACTGGGCTGACGTTAGAAGATTACTAACCAGAGGTTCGGAATATGGATAAGCTTCGCGGCATGGAGACGTTCATCGCGGTGGTGGAAAGCGGCAGCTTTACCGGCGCGGCGGCTCGGCTGGAGATGTCGGCGGTAATGGTCGGGAAGTATATTGCGCAGCTGGAATCGCAGCTCGGCACGCGGCTGCTGGAGCGCAACACCCGGCGCCAGAGCCTGACCGATGCCGGACGCGTTTATTTCGAAGAGGCGAGGCGCGTGCTGGAGCAGGTCTCGATTGCTGAAAACGCGGTTGAGCGCCTGCGAGCCACGCCCGCCGGCACCCTGCGCGTGACGGCGCCTACCTCGTTTGGCGGCTGCGTTATCGCGCCTCTGACGGCCACGTTTTTGCAGCGCTACCTGGAAGTGCGCATCGAACTGGATCTCACCAACCGAATGGTGGATCTGGTAGAGGAAGGGGTCGATCTGGCCATTCGTATCGGGGAGATCCGTAATGAGGATCTGGTGGCGAAATACCTGTGTCCCTACAACATGGTGATCTGCGCCGCGCCGGATTATCTGGCGCGTCACGGTACGCCGCAGACGCCAGCCGATCTGGTGGATCACCTGTGCCTGTCGCACACGGTATGGACGGCGCGTAACGAGTGGCGGCTGCCGGGTGTGGAAGGCGAAGTGCGCTGGAAGCGTGATGCCGTCTTACGATGCAATGACGGCTACGGCTTACGCATGGCGGCGCGAGCCGGGGCAGGGCTACTGCTGCAACCGGAAGTGCTGGTGGCGGAAGAGCTGGCGAGCGGCAGGCTGGTTCGGGTTCTGGAAGCGTTTACGCCCGCGCCGAGGCCGGTGCATTTACTCTGGCGTCAGGATTTGCGGCCGCTGCCTAAGCTAACGGAATTTATTGCCCATATTCTGCTAAGATTGGGCACAATATAAAAAAAGAAGGTAAGTAAAGAATGTCTGCAAACAAACTCGCCAGCAGCGCTCAGGGCCTGCAATCCTCTGCCATCCGTGAATTATTAAAACATAGCAAAATGGCAGGCGTGATTTCGCTGGGTGGCGGTATTCCAAATCCGGACCTGTTCGATCATGAAGGTTTAAAAATCGCCGCTGATGCCGTGCTGTCTCAGCATTTTGGCGAAGCATTCCAGTACGGCCTGACGGAAGGCGTCCCGGGGCTGCGCGAAGAGATCCAACGCATCTGTGAAGGTCGCGGCATCGCCTGTAAAGCCGATGACGTGGTCATTACTTCCGGCTCGCAACAGTCGCTTGACGTGCTGGCGCGGGCGTTAATTAACCCGGGCGATACGGTCGTCGTGGAGCGGCCTACCTACCTCGCCGCGTTGCAGGTCTTTGGCCTGGCGCAGGCGAAATTTGAATCCGTCGGCACCGACGGCGACGGCATGAAAGTGGATGAACTTGAAGCGCTGGTAGCCACCAAAACCATCAAAGCGGTTTATATCGTGCCAACCTTTGGTAACCCGGGCGGCGTAACGCTCTCCGAAGCGCGTCGTAAACAGCTGGTGGAATTATCGAAGCGCTATGACTTCGTGATTATCGAAGACGACCCGTACAGCGAAATTAACTACACCGACGAAGCGTTCCGCCCGCTGATTGCCCATGCCAAAGATATCGGCAATGAGGATAACGTGGTGTACACCTCCACCTTCTCTAAAATCCTCGCGCCGGGCACCCGCGTGGGCTGGGTGCTGGTGCCGGAGTGGCTGAAGCGCGCGGTGGTGAACCTCAAGCAAACCACCGATCTGCACACCAGCACGCTGTCGCAGCTGATGACGTACGAGTATCTGAAAACCGGTCGTCTGGCGAATCAGATTAAAATGATCCGCGAAGCCTATCGCCAGAAATACCAGACCTTTGCCAGTGAACTGGAAGCGGAGCTGGGCGATGTGATGTCGTTCCACAAGCCAAAGGGCGGCATGTTCCTGTGGGCGAAAATGAACAACGGCATCAATACGACGAAATGGCTGGAAAAAACATTAAGCAACGGCGTCGTGTTTGTGCCGGGTGAGTTCTTCTACTGCAACGAGCCGGACCACACCACGCTGCGCATGTCATTCGTTACCCCAACGGATGAGCAGCTTAAAGAAGCGGTTAGACGTTTGAAGATATCGCTGTAACCTGATACAGCAGCGTCAGCTCTCAGAAGTAGGCCGGGTAAGGCGCAGCCGCCACCCGGCGTTTGACTACCGCTCCCTCAGCGCCTCTTTCGCCCGGTTAAACGGTTTGATCATATAATCCAGCACCGTTTTCTCCCCGGTCTTAATATCCACCGTCGCTATCATTCCCGGCACGATCGAGAAGTGCCTGCCCGCCTTATTCACCAGATAATCCTGGCTGGTACGGATAAACACCCGGTAATAGAACACCTCCGGCTTCGCTTCGTCCTGAATGGTGTCCGGCGAAATGGTCTCCACCACCCCGTGCAGCCCACCGTAAATCGCGTAATCGTAGGCGGTGATTTTCACCAGCGCCTCCTGATTAGGGTGAATAAAGGCGATATCCCGCGGCGAGAGGCGGGTTTCAATCAGCAGGTGATCGTCCACCGGCACAATTTCCATCAGCTCACCGTTGGGCGGGATCACACCGCCAATCGTCGTCACTTTGATGTTTTTCACGATCCCGCGCACCGGAGACTTCACCGTCAGACGGGTAACGGAATCCTCGCGGCCTTTCAGGATCGCTGACACCATATCCACCTCGGCGTTGGCCTTCGACAGCGCTTCACGGGCCTGCACGTAATACTGGGAACGCACGTCGGTGAGCTTCAGCTCCAGGTCGCTTTTCTGCCGTTGCAGGCGCAGCACTTCCACGTGGCTGGCGGCCCCGGTTTTCACCAGCCGCTGGGTGATCGCCAGCTCTTTGTTCGCGAGATCTAACGCGGCGCGCAACTCCCGCTGGGTATCCTCAAGCTGGGCGCGGCGCGAGTTGTAGAGCCGCGTTTCAGCGGCGGTCAGGTCGGTCCATTTCGCCAGTGACGGCGGGAATTTGAGCGGCAGATCGTTCACCTCGGCATACAGACGCGCGCTGGAGGCCAGCGATGCCCGGTAACGCGCCGCGCTTTCGCCGACGTTGGATTCCGAGCGGGTAGGATCCAGCCGCGCCAGCACCTGCCCGGCCTGCACCTGATCCCCTTCGTGCACGTTCAGCTCGGTAAGGATGCCCCCATCCAGCGACTGCAATACCTGCTCGCGTGAGCTGGGGATCACTTTCCCGGTGCCGGTTGAGACTTCGTCCAGCACCCCGAACCACGCCCAGACGCCGAGCACCACAAACATCAGCAGGGAGAAGAAAACAATGCGCCGGGCACCGGTATAACCGCTTTCGGAGTCGAGCGCGTTATCCAGATCTTCTACTGCGGCAACGTCACGCTGACTGATTTTCATTTTTCCACTCCCGTCCGGTTGCCTGCTGCTGTTGCTGCATACGGCTGTTGTTCAGCGCCTGGGCTTTTGGCGCATCCATCACCAGCATGCCATCTTTGAGTACCACCACGCGCTCCACCAGCTCCAGCACCGGCACGCGGTGGGTCGCGACAATCAGCGTGCGGTTGCCAAGCCACGCGCCGAGACGTTGAATAAATTCCCGCTCGGTGTGTTCATCAAGGGAGGCAGTCGGTTCGTCCATCAGCACGATATTCGGGTCGCGCAGCAGCATCCGCGCCAGCAGGATGGACTGCCGCTGCCCGCCGGACAGCCCGACGCCGTTCTCCATAATCGGGTAATCCAGCCCCTTCGGCAGCTTCTGCACAAAGCTGGCCGCGCCGCACATCTCCAGCACCTCGAAGATCTCTTTATCGGTGGCGCGCGGCATGCCGAGCGTGATGTTCTCGCGCAGGGTGCCGTAAAACAGCCGGGCGTTCTGGGTCATAAAGCCGACGTTTCGCCGCACGTCAGCCACGTCCAGATGCGGCAGGCTGAGGTTGTCGAGCCGCAGTTCACCGCCCGCCAGATCCATCCCGCCCGCCATCGCCTGCAACAGGGTTGATTTGCCCGCGCCGTTGCGCCCGAGGATCGCCACTTTCTCGCCCGCTTTGATCTCCAGTCGGTTAATGCGCAGTGCCATGCGCGGATCTTCCGGGTGATAGCGGAACTGCGCCTGCTCGAACAGGTAATGTCCGCGCAGCACGTCCTGACGGATCGGCGTCTCTTCGCGCTGATTCTCGGTCGGCAGCTGCATAATGCTGTCCAGCCCCTCTTTGGCCGCCTTTACCTGCTGCCAGCGGGCCAGCACGCCGCACAGCGTCGCCATCGGGGCGATCATCCGTGAGGCGAGCATTGAGGCGGCCACCACCGAACCGGTGGTTAAGGTGCCGTCGATCACCATCGGCGCGCCCACCACGATCACCCCGGCATACACCAGGCTCTGAATGGTCATCCCCCAGCTGATCAGGTTCTGCGTCAGCTCGCGGGTGCGCAGGCCGGATTCGGCGGTGATCTGGATATAGCTGTTCCACTGCTGCAAAAAGCGGTTCTCCGCCTGCATCAGCTTGATGTCCTCCAGCCCCTGCACGCTCTCCACCAGCACCGCGTTGCGCAGGGTCGATTCATGCGCCGACTGCTTCGCCAGCTCCGCCAGCTTCTTTTGCAGCAGCAGGCCAGGCAGGACCATGATCACCGCCGCCACCGGGGCGATCCACGCCAGCTGCGGGGCGATGATCGCCAGCACAATCACAAACAGGATAAAAAACGGCAGATCGACGATGGTGGAGATGGTGGAGGAGGTGACCATCTCGCGGATCTGCTCCAGCTCGCGCAGCTGGGAGATAAAGCTGCCGGTGGATCGCGGAATGGCGCTGTGGCGCAGCCGCAGCGCGTGGCCGAACACCCGATCCGAGACGCGCAGATCCGAGCGTTTACCCAGCAGATCCATAATGTGTCCGCGCGCCACGCGCAGCACAAAACCAAACAGCGTGGCGATCAGCACCCCGATGGTCAGCACATAGAGCGTCGGATAGGACTGGGCGGGGATCACCCGGTCATACACCTGCATGGAAAAGACGATGCCCGAGAGGGAGAGCACGTTAATGAACAGTGCCGCCAGCATCACCCAGCTGTAAGGGCGAAGGTCGCGCATCACCAGCCGGTAGAGCCAGTCCGGGCGGTATTTTGAGATATAGGCATCCACGCGGCTGTCCTTCAGCGCCGCCAGCGGACGCAGGGCGATGACGTGGCGGATGGCAGGCAGCATCGCGCTCATCGACAGGCGGTTGGTGTGCGTGCTGTCGTCGAAAAAGCTGACTTCAAGCGTATCCTCGCCGTCGAAATTGTCGATCACGCCGATTTTACCGTCGTTCAGCTCCACTACTACCGGCAGACGCCAGCTGTTGATAGCGTGCTGATCGGCCGTCAGCAGCTGGAATGTCAGCCCGGCTTCACGGGCGAGCTGCGTCAGCGCGGGCACCATCGGTTTGCCTTTCAGCCACGGCGCGCCGGCGATCAGCGAGCCTGGCGAGCAGGCAACGCGATAGCGCGTCGCCACATAGCCAAACGCCTGCGCCCACTGCTCCAGCGCCTCATCCGTCATATTTTCACCCTGCGGAATATCGCGTTGCTTCATGGCTGGATCTCCACGGTCTGGATGGTGCGGTTTTCAAGATCGAACGCGTGACGCAGGCGCCCGGTGTTGTACAGACAGTTCAACTGAAGCTGATGTAGCTGTCCGGCGGTTTGCTGTTGGGTAAAGCGCGCCTGATACACCTCCTGCTCGGCGTTGAGCACGTCGAGCAGCGGGCGGGAACCGAGATCGAGATACTGCTGCTGATACAGCTCGCGGGTGCGGGCGCTGAGCGCTTCCTGACGGCCCTGGATCTGAAGCGTGCTCATCAGGCTCATTACCTGGCTGCGCGCCTCAAGCAGCTTTTGCCGCACCTCAAGACGGGTGCGCTGAATGGTGGACTGGGCGGATTCCACCGCGTGTCCGGCGGCGTTACGCCGTGCGGTGAGGCCGCCGCCCTGATAGAGCGGCATCTGCACTTTTACCCACGCGGAGTATTGGGTGCGGTCCCGCGTTTCGTTGCCCGCGTAGCGGTCGTTCAGGTAGTGACGAACTTCCGGCTCCAGCGAAACGGTAGGGGTCATCTGCGCGTTGGCATAGTCGAGATTAGCCTGCGCGACGTTGGCCTGCGCCCAGGCCGCTAATACCGAGGGCACCAGACGATCGTCCGGCTCGGCGATGTCGCAGCTGCGGGCCAGACTCTGCGGAAAGTCATTGCTGACCGCGTTCAGGCTGTCCCAGCCCAGCAGGCTCATCAGCGTGGCGCGCGAGCTGTCGAGGCTGGCCTGATACTGCATCAGCTGCGCACGCGCCCCTTCGATGCGGGCGTCGGTCTGCACCACGTCAGAGAGTGACGTTGCGCCTTCATCATTACGTTGTTTCGTCAGGGTGCCGATGGAGGACAGGGCATCCAGCTGTTCTTTGGCGGTCTCGACCATCTGCTGCCAGGTCTGCACCTGCACCATGGCGATGGCGGTATCGTGGGCGATGGTGTCGATGCTCACCAGCACGTTGGCCTGCTGCTGGGCGACGCCCGCGTTTTCGGCGCGCACCTGGCTTGCGACTTTGCCGAAGTCGTACAGCATTTGCGAAAGAGAAAGCACCAGCGAGGGGGTAAAGCCATTATCGTCGCCGTCGTGGCTATAGCCGTTATCCATGCCAGCGTTAATTTGCGGATAATATTTTGATTTGGCGACGTCCACATTTTCGCTCTGCTGATAGAGTTTGCCGACGGCTTCACTGATGGCCGGATGCCAGGTCACGGCGCGGTTAACCGCTTCATTCAGCTGTAGCGTGCCGGGGGCGGCTTTGCTGGCTACGGGCGCCACGCGGCCATTTAAAGAGGGGAGTTCCTGCGTTTCGCTTAATTGTCCGGTATTAATCATCGCCGCAGGGTTTGCCGCGATAGCGGGCACAGATATCAGGCAGCACGAGAGCCACCAGTAAGGCATCTTCTTTCCCATGTCTTGTCCCTAATAAAAAAGTACTGCTTTTTTGTTTATGCCCGGGCGCTGTGCGCGCCCGGGTCATTTCTTGCAGGTGCTATCAGGTAATGATGTGTTGCTGGTTTACAAGCTCGTCGTAGGTGGTCTGAACATTGTCCAGCGTAACGAGCGTAGATTTAGTGTAGGCGGCTCCCGTGCCGTCACGGTCGATGGAGATCACAGTATTGTTACCGCTTTGTGAAACAGAGACATAGTTCCCCAGCGTCGACGCGCTACCGTTCCAGCCCACCAGCAGATCGCCAATGTCGATCTTGTCTCCCTGCGTGAGGGAGAAGTTCGTCCAGTGGTCGCCCGTGCTGTTACCTGCGGTGGCGTTACCCGCCGTATTGTTCAACACCTGATAAATCAGCGTGTCGCCGTAGGCCGTGCCGCTAATCACATCGTTATGCTCCGAACTGACAAATTTCGGCGCCATGTCAATGGTCAGCGACGCGGTATCTTTCACACCGTTGGCATCGGTCAGGGTGTAGTTAAAGACCTCCTTGCTGGTAATGGTAGAGAGCGAGATCCCCGGGTTGAGGGTATAGGTGTAACTGCCGTCAGCGGCAATCGCCAGCGTCCCGTAGTGGCCCGTGATGTTAGACATCGTGCTGCCGGTGTACGGATCGAGCGTGGTGGTCACGCCGTCGAAGCCGGTGATGCTCACGCGGGTATCAACCGAGTGCAGCTGGTCCATTGCCCCTGCGGAGCCGGTGCCGTCGAAGATATTGCCGTCAACGGTGTGGGTGCCCGTCGCGTCGTACTGCGACAGGGAGTAGGTCGTGCCGTTTACGCTTGGGGTAATGGTGATGTTCCCCACGCTCAGCCCCGGTACGCTGCCGGTAAAGTTCAGCGTATAGGTCCCGGCGTTGAGATCCAGCCCGGTCAGCGGAACGTCGATGCTGCCGCCCAGCAGTGAGCCTCCGCTGAAGGAGCCGCTGCGAATCACATTCGTCCCGTCAGTGATTGACCAGTTCACCGTCAGCCCGCCCAGCGACAGCAGCGAGGCCACGTTAAAGTGCAGCGAGGCGTTATGCAGCGCGGTGTTTGCATCCACCACGAAGGTTCCGCTTCCGCTGCCCTGCGTTGATCCCAACAGGGCGGTAGTCCAGCTGGCGGTGCCGACGGAGGTATCCGTATAGGTTGACGTATGGTGAACCGACGTGACGTCCATCGCGGTGCTGACATCGTTTACCGCATCCATTGGGCGCGCGGTTGGGGTGATGTTCAGCGATGCCGTGTCTTTCGAGCCGTCAGGCGCGGTGATGGTGTAGACGAAGGTATCCGGCGTGCTGATATGGTCCGCGCCGACCCCGCTGTCCAGGGTGTAGGTGTACTCCCCGGCCGCGTTGATCCGCAGCGTACCGTACTCGCCGGTGATCTCCGTCAGGCCGCTGCTGTTCACCGCCACGCCGTTAACGTCGGAGACCACGGTACCCGCTGGCGCAATATCATCCGCCAGCACATCTCCGGTGGTGCTCTCGCTCACGCTTGCCACGCTGTAGACATGATCCTGCAAGACGTTCAGCGTGTAGGCCGTCAGGGCGGTGATCCCCGCCGCCGTATTGAGCAGGAACAGGTACTCACCGGCGGGCAGATTCAGCGTCAGCTGCGAAGAGGTGCCGCCCAGCAGCGGCGCGCGCAGCCAGCCGGGTTCAACGCGCATCTGCTCGAAGGTCTGCGTCGCATTGTTGAACTTATAGATGTAGAGGTCGAACACCGAGGCCAGCGCCACGCCGCCCACGGACGCCTGAACGGTCATGGTGCGGGTGGTGCCTTCTTCCACGTTATAGATGATCGGGTTGGCCAGATCGTCCAGCAGGTTCAGCCCCAGCGTATTGCCAAGGTTGATCCCCACCAGGGTAAAGCCGCCCTGCGACGAGGTGCCGTTGTTGATCGCCTCCACGGTGGTATCGAAGGTCAGCGAGGCGGTATCGTCCACGGCCACGATACCGCTGCTGCTGGTGCCTTCGCCCAGCGACAGTACCAGATTTGCCGAGGCGCTGGTGCCGTTGTGGGTGATGGTGTAGGTAAAGTTCTCCGTGCGCCCAATGACGGCGGCGCTGGTGTTGGTCAGGTTATAGGTATAGCTGCCGTCCAGGTTGATGGTCAGCGTGCCGTACTGCCCCTGAATCACCGTGCCGTCAGCCGTAACGCTGGTGGTGGTGCCCTGGGCGTTGGTGACCGCGGTGACGGTGGTGCCCGCCGGGGCGTTGTCGCTGCCTGCGGTTGGGTCCACGTCAGTGATGACGTTCCCGACAACGCTGGTCTCGCCGGACACGGTGCCTGCGCTGGTCTCTTTCACCGCCACATCGAGGCTGGTGTAAGAGCCGGTTGCCAGCAGGTTAGTGTTGTAGCTCAGGACGCGATACTGACCATCCGCCAGGCCGGTCAGGTTCAGCGACACCCCCGTCGCGCCGAGGGTCAGCAGGTCAGCGAACTGCGGCTGTCCGGTGTCGACCACGGTGGTCCAGGTGTTGTTGGCGGCGTCAAAGCGCTGTACCACCAGCTCAAGGGTATTGAGCAGGGAGAGTACGGCACCCGTGGCGTTGGCGTTCACGGCAATATCCGCACTGCCGCCGCTGCCGACGGTGAAACCTACCTGCGCGGTGTCGTTGCCGAGCAGCGTCAGCACGTTACCTACGGCGCCCACCAGCAGGAAACCATAGTCGCTGTACTGCGAGTTGGTCACCGTTGCGGTGGTTGTCAGCGCCAGCTCTTCAACGTTGGTGCTGGCAGAGAGCGGCACCACCGGCGCAAGGGCTGAGCCGGGCAGCGAGACGTTGCCTGCCGCGTCGGTGGCGGTGATTTGCAGCGTCTGACCTTCCGTCTGTTTATTGAGGAAGGTGTAGCTCCAGGAGCCGTTGCTGTCTGCCGTGGCGGTGACCGTTGAGTTGTCCGCCAGACGGATGGTGACGGTACTGCCCGCTTCGGCGCTACCGGTCAGTACGCTGCCGTCTGCGTTGAAGGTCCCGGTTGGAGCCGTTGGCGCAGTGAGATCGACAATCACCGTGGTCGAGGTGGAAATCGGGCTGGTGCCCGATCCGTTGCTCGCCGTGGCGGTGAAGGCATGCGGCCCTTCGCTCAGCACCGGCGTGGTGAAGCTCCAGTTGCCGCTGGCATTTGCGGTGACCGTGCCCATCAGCACCCCGTTGTTATAGAGGGTGATAGTCGCGTTTGGCTGCGCCGTGCCGCTCAGGGTTGGCGTGGTGTCATCGGTGGTTTTCCCGTTGGTCAGGTTGCCCGTCACCGTGCCGACGTTATCGTCGATGTTAGCGATAACCGGCGCGTTCGGGATCGTGGTGATCGGGGCAATCACGGAGGTGGTGATACCCGCGTTACCGGCCTTATCGGTAGCAAAGACAATCAGTGACTCCCCGCCGGTCTGTGGAGGGGTGAGGGTGGCGCTGAAGTTTCCGCTGCCGTCCGCGACGGCGGTACCAAGCACGGTTCCGGTGCTGCTGGTGATGGTGACGGTACTTCCCGCTTCCGCCGTACCGGTAACCTGCGTCCCGTTGGTGATCACCGCCAGCCCGGTTGGGGCTGGCGGCGGCGTCAGGTCAACGTTGATCGTGATAATCGGCGATGGTGCGCTGGTATTGCCCGCGGCATCGGTGGCGGTGGCGGTGAAGTTATGCGCGCCTTCGGTCAGCGTGGTGCTGGTTTGCGGCAGCGTCCAGTTGCCGTTGGCATCGGCAGTGACGGTTCCCACCAGCGTCGTGCCGTCGTAAATACGTACGGTGGCATTGGCTTCCGCCGTACCGTTTAAGGTCGGACGGGTGTCGTTGGTTGGGTTGGTGCCGGTGACAGGGCCGGTGACGGTTCCCACATCATCCACAATCGAGGTGATTGCCGGTGCGACAGGGGCGGTGGCATCCACATTGATGGTGTAACCCCCGGTTTGCGCGCTGGCGTTGCCCACGGCGTCGGTGGCGGAGAAGGTCAGATTATGCGGCCCGTCAGCCAGCGGGGTGGACGGCGTGAAGCTCCACGCGCCGCCGGTGGCGACCGCGGTGCCAATCTGTACCCCATTGTCATAGATGGTTACCGTCGCGCCAGCTTCTGCCGTACCGGTGAGCGTTGGACGTGCATCGTTGGTTAACCCGCCGTTGGCGACAGGCGTCGCAGCGTTACCGACGTCGTCGGTGATGCTGGTCAGCACCGGTAGCGCTGGCGGCGTGGTGTCAATGGTCAGGCTGAAATCGGCGGACGGTGCGCCGGTGTTCCCCGCCTGATCCGTTGCTTCTGCGGTAAAGGTGTGTGACCCGGTGCCCAGCGGCACGGTGATATCCACGGTCCAGTTGCCGTTAGCATCGGCAGTACCGGTGCCCACCAGCGTCGTGCCCTCGTAGATATTCACGGTGGCCAGCGGCTCGCTGGTCCCCACCAGACGCGGGAGAGGATCGTTCGTGGTCTGGCCGGAACCAATCGCCCCGGTGATGGTGCCAACATCGTCAATCGCCTGGGTGATAACCGGCGCGGCAGGCGCAGTCGTATCCACAACCAGCGTAAAGCCTGGTGAGGCAGGGCTGACGTTGCCCGCGGCATCGGTTGCCGTGGCGGTCCAGGTGTGGCTGCCGTTTGCCAGCGTGCCGGTGGTGAAGCTCCATACGCCGTTGGCATCCGCCACGGCGGTGCCCACCTGCTGACCATTCTCATAAATGGTGATGGTCGCGTTGGCTGCCGCGGTGCCGTTCAGCGTTGGCGTGGTGTCGTCTGTGCTTTGTCCCGAGGCAACCGGGCCCAGCACGGGACCGGCATTGTCGGTGGCAGGGGTAAAGACCGGTGCGTCGGGCACCGACGTATCCACCGTCAGGTTGAACGGTGGCGAGGTGACCCCGGTATTGCCTGCGGCATCGGTGGCGTTGAAGGTAATGGTATGCGGCCCTTCACCGAGCGCGGTGGTCGGCGTGAAGGTCCAGTTACCCTGGGCGTTGACCACCGCCGTGCCGATTTCCACATCATCGACAATAACGTGCACCGTTGCGCCCACTTCCCCCGTACCGTTGAAGGTTGGACGGGTGTCGTTGGTGGAACCGTTGCTGGCGATGATTCCCGTTCCCGGGCTGACATCGTCTATCACCGTGGTGACCACCGGGGCCGCAGGGCCAGTGGTATCCACCGTAAAGGCAAACACTGGCGAGTTGGCGGATACGTTTCCGACATCATCGCTGGCGTTGACGCGCAGGTTATACGTCCCGTCTGTCAGAACCGGATCCGGCGTAAAGGTCCAGTTACCGTTGCCGTCGACCGTAGTGGTACCAATCTCCACGCCGTTATTCAGAACGTGAATGGTGGTGCCCGCCTGGCCGGTGCCGCTCAGGGTTGGCGTGGTGTCATTGGTGACCTGCCCGGCGGTAAGCGGGCCGGTTACGCCACCCGGGGCGTTGTCGCTGACCGTATCGATCGTCGGCACCTGTGGCGCCGTCAGATCGATATTGATGCTCCAGACGCCGGACGGCTGGCTGACGTTGCCCTGCGGATCCGTCGCTCTGACGGTAAAGTCATGCGTCCCTTCGCCGAGGGCGGTTTCAGGGGTAAATGTCCAGGCGCCGGTACCGTCTGCCGCCACCGTACCAATCTGCGTGGCGCCATCAAAAATGGCGACGACGCTGTTCGGCTCGGCGGTACCGGTCAGGGTTGGCGTGGTGTCGTTGGTTGGATCGCCGCTTGGGACAGGCGTTGCCGCATTGCCTGCGTTATCCGTCACGCTGGTAATCACCGGCGTGGTGGAGACGGTGTCGACCACAATGGTGATCCCGGCCGACGGGGTGCTCTCATTGCCTGCCGGGTCGGTGGCGGTCACGGTCAGGGTGTGGCTGCCGTCGTCCAGCGCAGGCGGCGTGTAGCTCCAGGTGCCGGTCGGACCGACAACAACGGTGCCCAGCGGGTCGCCGTTATTGTACACGGTAATGGTGTCCCCGGCCGTGCCTGTCCCGGTCAGGGTAGGACGGTTGTCGTTGGTGCTCTGCCCGTCGGCGATTGGGCCGGTGACCGGACCTACGTCATCGGTCACCGCACCGATGGCTGGCGCTGTCGGGGCGGTAAGGTCGACGGTGACGGTCGCGATCGGCGACTGCCCGCTGGTCTCGCCAGTGGTGGTATTCGTGGCGGTGACGGCGAAGGTGTGTGGCCCTTCCGTCAGCGGCAGGAGCGGCGTGTAGCTCCAGTTGCCGTTGGTATCTGCAACAACGTTGGTCAGCGGAACCAGCACCCCATCCTGATAAATGGCGATCACGCTACCCGGATCGGCGGTGCCGGTAAGGGTAGGCGTGGTGTCATTGGTGGTTTTATCTTTCACATCACCAATGACGGGATCGAGGTCATCGTTGATCGCCGTAATCACCGGTACCGCAGGCAGATCGAGCGGGGAGTCCGGCACGTCAAAGGTGGTTGACGGGCTGGCATTGCCTGCGGGGTCCGTGGCGGTGAGCGTCAGCGTAGTGGCATCTAACTGGGCCGGGGAGAGGGCAATGGAGAAGGAGCCTCCCGTCGCGACCCCGGTCCCGATGACATTGCCGTTGGCGTCACGAACCGTCACCGTGGTTCCGTCATCCGCCGTCCCGGTCAGCGGAGTGCCCTCCGCGGCAATGGCGATATTCGTTGGCGTTGCAGGCGGCAGGGTATCCACCGTCACGCTGAGCTCCCCGGAGCTGGCGGAGGTATTTCCCGCCGCGTCACTCGCGGCCACGGAGAAGGTATGCGGCCCCTCGGTCAGCGCAGGGTCGGCTGTCCAGGACCACGTCCCGTTCGGCTGAACCTCCACGACCACTGGCGATGCGACACCATCAACGGAGACGGTGACGCTTGAACCCGGCTCACCGATCCCGGTGAGGGTTGGCGTACCGTCGCGGGTGTAAAGCACGCTGTTGGTCAGTTGGCTGTCAGAGACGGCGTCAATTTGCGGCACGGTTGGCGCCTGGGTATCAACCTCCACCGTAAAGACCGGGCTTACCGGGCTCACGTTCCCGGCCTCGTCCACCGCCGCGACGGTGATATTCAGCGGGCCGTCGGTCTGCGTCGGCAGGGTATAGGACCATTCATTATTGACGACCTCAACGCGCGCGACTTCCACGCCGTTGTTGTAGATGATCACCGTCTCGCCGGTGGTGCCGGTTCCGCCGATGCCTGGCGTAGTGTCGTTGGTAGACTCGCCATTCTGCACGCCACCAATGGCACTGATAACCGGAGTATTCGGGGCGAGGGTGTCGACCGTTATCGTGATACCGGCTGATGGCACAGATTCATTCCCGGCTTCATCGGTGGCGGTCGCCGTGTATTCATGCGTCCCTTCGCCAATGTTGCTCTCAGGACGCCAGCTCCAGTTACCGTTACCGTCCACCGTAACGCTGCCCACGGCCTGCGGCTCGCCTGTACCCACCTGGTCATAGATGGTAATGACGTCATTCGGCGTACCGGTGCCGCTCAGGACCGGACGCGGATCGTTGGTGGATTCGCCATCCAGCACGGGGCCGGTGATCTGGCTTACGCTGTCTGTCACCGTTGGGGTTCCCGGCTGGGCAGGCGCGTCGGTATCAATGGTAATGGTCACCGGCGTGGACGGCGCGCTTTCGTTCCCGGCGCTGTCCTGGTTAGTGACCGTCAGGGAGAGATCGTAGGTGCCGTCAGGCAGCGGAGTGGTGGGTGTCCAGCTCCAGTTACCGTCGCCATCGATCTCGGCTTCACCAATTTTGGTGGCGCCATCGTAAATGTTGACGGTATCGCCCGGCGTGCCCGAGCCGCTCAGGGTTGGCGTGGTATCCCGGGTGGTCTCCCCAGGATTCAGGGCCGTCCCCGGCGTGCCGCCGTCCGGGTTGACGGTGATCTCAGGAATATCAGGCGTTGCAGGCGCTGTCGTGTCGATCGCCAGTTCAAACGGTGGCGAAATGGTGGTGTTACCCGCCTCATCCGTTGCGTGGACCGTCAGCGAGTGCGGGCCGTCCGTCAGCGGCGTGGTTGGCGTAAAGCTCCAGCCGCCGCTGCCGTCGAGCACGGCCGGGCCGAGCAGGGTGGTTCCGTCATAGATCGCGATGGTGGTGCCGTCCGGTGCGGTTCCCTGCAACTGCGGCAGCGTGTCGTCGGTGGTGTCCCCGCTGTTAAGCGGAAGCTGCACCGGCCCCACGTTATCGGAGACGGTGTCAATGGTGGCCGCCGGTGGCGGGGTGGTATCGACGGTAAGGGTAAAGTCAGCTGATGGTGCGCTGGCGTTACCGGCCGCATCGCTCGCGACGACGGTAAACGTATGCTGCCCGTTCACTAATGGGGTGGTGGGCGTGAAGGTCCATGCGCCACCGCTGTTAACAACGGCAGTACCAATATCCTGTCCGTCCAGGCGGATCGTCACGGTGGAGCCCGGCTCGCCGGTACCGTTCAGCGTCGGGAGCGTGTCGTTGGTGGTTTCATTGGTGTCGAGCGCACCCGTGCGACCCGGTACGTCATCAATGACCTGCGTAATGGCTGGCGCGCCCGGGGCGGCGGTATCCACCGTGATGCTCCAGGTGTTCGATGTCCCGCTGAGGTTATTGTTGGCGTCAACCGCTGTCGCCGTCAGTACGTGCCCGCCGTCCGGTAGCGCGGTTTCCAGCGTGATGGACCACTGACCGTTCGCCGACACGACTGCTGTGCCAATTTCGGTAGTACCGCTGTAGAGGGTGATGGTGGTGCCAGGCTCGCCCGTTCCGTTGATGGTTGGCGTGCTGTCGTTGGTGAGACCGTTCTGGCTGACAGGACCAGTGACGCCGGGGGCATCATCCACCACGCCCGTGATGACCGGGATTTGTGCCGCGGTGATGTCCGGCGCGTCAAACGGCGCGGTCGGACCGGTGTTTCCGGCGGTATCGGTGGCATCGGCGGTCAGGGCTTCGCCGTTGGCTTTCGGCGGGATCAGATCAACGCTGAAATTCCCCTGATCGTTGGCGACCGCTTCCCCGACCTTCACGCCATTTTCACGGATGGTGACGGTGCTGCCCGGCTCGGCTGTACCGGTTACGGTGGTGCCGTCGGCAGAGATCACCACGTTTTCCGGCGCCAGCGGCGGCGTGCTGTCTGGCGCGTCGGCAAAGCCAGACGGGCTGGTGTTGCCGCTGCCGTCGGTGGCCGTCACCTCAAGGGCTTCGCCGTTGGTCTGGGCTGGCGAAATCGGGATGGTAAAGGTGCCGTCCGGACCGGCGGTGGCCTGGCCGATGATCGTACCGTCCGGCGCTTTAATGATAATCGTGCTGTTTGGCTCGGCGGTTCCGCTGACGCTGGCCCCGTCTTCCGCCACCACCAGGTTGCCCGGTGCGGCAGGCGGGGTGATATCCGGTGCCGTGACCTGACCACCCGGGCTGGTATTGCCGGACGGATCGGTGGCGGTCGCGGTGATCTGTTCACCGTTGGTAAGCGGCGTACCGAGATCAATCGTAAATTTCCCGTCGTTGCCCGCTTTGCCCGTTCCGATGGTATTGCCATCGGCATCTTTCAGGGTAACGGTGCTGCCCGGCTCAGCGGTACCGGTGACGGTTTTGCCGTCAGGAGAGACCTCCAGATTGGCCGGGGCATCCGGCGCGGTGAGATCCGGTGCCGTGACCTGGCCGCCCAGGCTGGTATTGTCGGACGGATCGGTGGCGGTGGCGGTGATCTGTTCCCCGTTGGTGAGTGGCGTACCGAGATCAATCGTAAATTTCCCGTCGCTGCCCGCTTTGCCCGTTCCGATGGTGTTGCCATCGGCATCTTTCAGGGTAATCGTGCTGCCTGGCTCAGCGGTACCGGTGACGGTTTTGCCGTCAGGGGAGACCTGTAGATTGGTGGGGGCATCCGGAGGCGTGGTATCTGGCTCGGAAGGATTTCCCGGATTGCCGGGGCTCGGGCTGTTGTTATCGTCATCTCCGCCGCCTCCACCGCCGGTTCCCGCCGCAATGGCAATCCCACCTGCGACGGCCAGGCCACCCAGCACCCAGGGCCACGCTGCGGCGCCGCCGGTATCACTCCCTGACGCCGCCAGTAGGGCGTCCGTGGAGGCGATGGATTCATAGGTGGCGGCACCGGTTGGATCTTCAATCCACCACAGCGCACCGTCACTCTCCTCAAGCACCAGCTGGCTCACGCCCTGCGCGTCGGTGACGTAGAAATTCTTAAGGGTAATCACTTCGCCCGAGTGGAGGGTAATCACCAGATCGTTTCCGCTGCGGGAGTAACCTGAGATGTCGGCGCGATCCACGTTAAGTTTAACGATTGAGGAGTGATCGAGTGTTATCTGTGTCCCTTCCGTGGTCGTTTCCACGCCAGTTAATTTAGATATAACAGATATTTGGCTCATACAGTTATTACTCCAGCAGAGTTATTGTTTACGGCGTGTCAGACGTGGCCATATTTTCTGAAGGGATGAGGGCGCTCCCGGCGAAGATACTGTGAATAAAACAGTATTTACCGTTGCTTTCTTTAGAGCGACCGAGACCCGCCAGCAATCAACGTGGCAACATCAGGGCGAAGCTAATTATTTACATGAGAAACTGTTATTTATTTATATTTTCGTGTTTTTTAAACCTTATTATTTATGCAGGTATTAATTTATTTTGCTGTAAAAATGATATAGCTATAAATAACTGAATGTGCAAATTAAGTGTCTGTAAACCCTGCACTGTGATTGCAGAGAAAATTAATTGATAGCGTGAATATATTTTGTTGGCTATGCGGGCCGCGCCGCAGTAGCGCTGACGTACAGGCGATGCGGCTTAGGTAGCGGCAGGAGTGAGAGGGAAATAATACTGAAAACATAGGTTTTAATAATAGTTTAAGCGAGTGTTAATGGCTGCTTAATTGCGATTTAAGTTAGGGTAAATTATCTGCTGTATGATATATTTCAAGGGATCGCATAAATAAAATATATTTTCAGGTTGGGTTTATATTCTGCTACGCATAAAAATAAACTGCCGACTTCACATATTTAATAAATAAAAAGGCCGAAAAAATGGCCTTTCTGAGGGGGGAGGTTTAGCCGAAAGAGATAATCCCTATTTCAATCAGTGCGGCGAGCGTCAGAAGAATAAAGAGGATAACGACTATGGGTCTGTACATTTGATTTTCCATCCATGTTTATCATGCAATCCGTTTTACGCGCATCATTAATGATGATGGTGCAGGCGATCCCTGCCCCCCTATTTTGCGCCACTTTGCCGTAAAAATCAGTTAGCTGCTGGCACTTTTTCTACTTTTTCTCCGGCCCGACGGGCCGTGGCTGGCAGGATGTCGGCATCCGCCACGTAGCCATCAGGATCGAGGCAGCGATTGTGTTCTCTCGCCTCGTGCAGAATCGCCTCGTCCCAGTAGAGGCGCTTACGCTGATCGCCCCGGGTCGTCAGAATAAACTCCACATTGCCATCAACCGCGCGGTAGCGGCGCCAGCTGTTTGCCGGAATGGAGATCACCGAACGTTCCGGGGCGATAATGCTGACTTCCTTACCCGCCTCGTTCCAGGTCACCTCCAGCTGGCCTTTAAAGACCATGATCACCTGAATATCCGGGCAGAGATGGCGACCGACAATGTGGTCGTCAGCAAGGCGCAGCCATTCGACGGAAAAACCGTGCGGGCTCACGATAGCGGGAGCGGAATCCCGATCCTGTGAAATGCCGAAACCGATAACCGGCGCAATTTCGCCGCCGTGTCCCGGCAGCACCGAGTCCAGCAGTCCCTGTGCTGACCAGCAGTGATCATCGCCGGTTACCGCACGCTGGCGCATCTCCTCAACGCTGTAGTCACGCAGACCGGCAATATATTGCTCTGACAGCGGCGTCAGCAGCGTGGCGGGATCGGGCGTTGGCTCACCTGCCTCCTGCGCAATCAGCATATTCTCCTTGCTGAGATACATACCGTACTCGCTGGCGGCCGCCAGCACTGATGGGTGCCAGATGATGCCGCCCGTGTTGTCCCCGCCGAGCACCGTAAACACCATGCCGCAGGTATCTTCTTTACTGACGTTGGTAAAACCGCGGAAGATCCAGGTCGGTATTGAGAGGATAGTGGGTGCGCTAAATTCAGCTTCATGCTCGCCGTTGGCGCCCCAGCGAAAACGCCACGTCCCTTCATGGATCAGGAACACTTCTGCGGTGAAATGCAGATGCAGGTTATTGGTCACCCCTTTCGGCATAGCCGCCGCGCCAATGTTAAAGCCGTGCGGCTCGGGGATATTAACAATCTGCTCGCTGGACTGGGTTACACCCGGGCCGATGAAGGAATAGTTTTGTTTGAGATGCGAACCGGGCAGCTTGCAATCAATAAAAGCAAGATTGCAGGAAACCATATCGTCGGGGGCGATTAACCGTGTTCGTGCCTGGCTCTGGGTAAGATGGATAGTTTTCATCATTTCTCCTTTTAATAACCGGATGCACCGGTGGTAGGGATGGCGTTGCCGCGGGCGAGAGCAATGGCTTCACGTGAGGCGCGACCCAGCTGCATAACGTCGTTTGCTGGGGTAACAAACTGGAAACCCTGCGCAATACGCGCTGCGGCGGCCGCGCCGGAAGTGCAGAAAATACCGGCAATCTTCTGCTGCTGGCGGCAGCAGTGAATCACCCGCTCAATAGCAGCAAGCATTTCGGGATGTTGGGATTCGGCGCTGGCGCTGCCGGTCAGCGTCAGCGAGAGATCGTTGGGGCCAATAAACACACCGTCCAGTCCTTCGGTATCAAGGATGTCGTCAAGATCCGCCAGCCCTTCGCGGGTTTCGATCATTGCCAGCGTCAGGATCTCGTCGTTAGCGTGCTGCGGATAATCACTGCCGCCATAGAGCAGACCTCTGGCCGGACCAAAGGAGCGAACCCCCAGCGGTGGATAGCGACAGGCCGCGACAAAACGGCGAGCCTGTTCCGCGCTGGAGATCATCGGACAGATTACGCCGTACGCGCCGGCGTCTAATACCCGCATGATTTGCGCCGGATCGTTATCTGCCACCCGCACCAGCGGCACGGCAGGCGTGGCCGACAGCGCCTGTAGCATCGACAACGCGCTGGCAAAATCAATCATGCCGTGCTGCAAATCGACCGTGACGGCGTCGTAACCCTGATGGCCCATAATTTCCGCGCTATACCCGGACGGGATCGCCAGCCAGCCGTTAACGATCGGGGTATTTTCCAGAAATGCGGTCTTTAAACTGTTTTTGCGCACTGTATGCACTCCGTTATCCACTGACGCAGCAGCGGCGCGATCTCATCCGGGGTTTCCAGCGGAATAAAATGCCCGCCAGCCTCCACCGTATGCCTGGTCACGTTCGCGTTGCCTGCTGCCAGTAGCTGATGATGATGGGGCGTGCAGATAACGTCCTGCGCGCCGTTTAGAAGTAATGTGGGGCAGGAGAGGGCGTTAAACGCAGCCCGGTTGTCCTGCCGGTAAATGGCCATTTCCGTTTGCTCCGCAAAGGTCTCAATGCCGCACTCTTGCGCCATTCGGCAAATAGTCTCTTGCAGGATCCGATCGGACAGACGTGACGGGGCGACATAGCTCTGCCATAGCGAGGAGACCAGCCAGTCGGCCAGGCCCCGCGCCTGTGCGGTGTGTACCGCTTCCCGGCGTGAAGCGAGGGTGTCCGGCGCAACGGGCAACGGATTAACGGAAATCAGCGTCAGCCCGTTCACTCTTTCTGGCGCGTCGGCGGCCATTTGCAGCGCGACAATCGCGCCGAGCGAAAAGCCCGCCAACAGAAAGCGCGGCGGCAGAACCTTTAATAACCGCCGTGACGCCTGCGGCGCGGACTCTGCGCCCGTCAGCGTGATGCACAGCACCGCTGAGACGTTCAGCCGTTCAATGACGGGCTGCCAGAGCCGGGCGTTACAGAGCGTGCCGCCAAGCAGCACCAGCGGCAGATCGGTATTGTCCAGAAGCGGATATTCCATTGCATCCCTCACGTAGCCGTCCAGCCGCCGTCAACCATCAGGGCGCTGCCGGTGATCAGCCCGGCGGCATCCGAGGCGAGGAACACCACCGGCCCCATAATGTCCTCCAGCCTGCCTGGCCGGCGCAGTTTGATGTTGTCCAGCACGTAGTGGCGGAACGCCGGATCGGCAAGCGACGAACGCGTCAGGTCGGTTTCAATGAAGGTCGGGCACAGCGTATTGACGCGGATCCCCGCATCGCCCAGCTCCAGCGCCATCGTTCGGGTTAACCCTTCAAGCGCGAATTTGGAGGCGCAGTACACGCTACGCTCGGGGCCGCCAACGTGTCCCATTTGCGATGAGATGTGAATAATCGATCCCCCCTTACCGCCCGCCCGCATTCTGCGCGCCACGCGCTGGCTGACAAAAAAGGTGGCGCGCAGGTTAAGCGCCATCACCGCATCGAAATTTTCCTCGTTCACCTCAAGAAACGGCTGGTGGCGGGCCAGCCCGGCACTGTTCACCAGAATGTCGGGCGTGGGCAACGTCGCCAGCACACGCTCCACCTCCTGAGTGTCGGTAATATCCAGTTCCAGTGGGTGAAATGCGAGACTGTGTTCCGCTGCCAGACCTGTGGCATGCGCCAGCGCCTCGCGACCCCGGGCGGCGATCCATACCTCTGCTCCCGCCTGTGCGAGGGCGACGGCGGCGGCGAAGCCAATCCCTCTTGACCCGCCGGTCACCAGCGCGCGTTTGCCGTGCAGGGTGAAAGAGGGCGTTTGCAAAAGCGTCATGGCTTACACCTTTTCCCTGACCGGGGCCGGTGTGGCGTAGGGAACTTCCGTCTGGCCATAACGGCGCACGCGAATATTGGCCTGCTCGGCATGTCCGGCGAACCCTTCCAGCAGCGACAGACGGGAACAATAACTGCCGATTTCGGCGGTGGCTTCGTCGCTGAGGACTTTCTGGAAGGTGCAGGTTTTCATGAACTTGCCCACCCACAGGCCGCCGGTATAACGTGCGGCTTTCTGCGTGGGCAGGGTGTGGTTGGTGCCGATCACCTTATCGCCGTAGGCCACGTTAGTACGTGGTCCAAGGAACAGCGCGCCGTAATTGGTCAGGTTAGCCAGGAACCAGTCGTCCCGGTCGGTCATCACCTGAACATGTTCGGAAGCGATACGATCTGCCTCCAGCAGCATCTCTTCGTGGCTGTCGCAGACGATGATTTCCCCGTAGTCCTGCCACGACTGGCGGGCAATGTCGGCGGTAGGGAGCTTTTCCAGCAGCCGTTCCACTTCGCTGAGCGTCTCTTTGGCAAGCTGGGGCGAGTTCGTCAGCAGGATGGCAGGGGTGGTGACGCCGTGTTCGGCCTGGCCCAGCAGATCCGTGGCGCACATTTCCGCGTCAACGGTGTCATCGGCAATTACCAGCGTTTCCGTCGGACCGGCAAACAGGTCGATACCTACCCGACCGAACAGCTGGCGTTTGGCCTCCGCGACGAAGGCGTTACCGGGGCCGACCAGCATGTCGACCGGTGCCAGCGAGTCCGTGCCCAGCGCCATGGCGCCTATCGCCTGAATGCCGCCAAGGGCATAGATTCCGTTGCGCCAGCCATTTTTTGCGCCGCGACAATCGCCGGGGCGGGCTGACCGTTAAACGGCGGGGCACAGCTGATGATTCTTGAACACCCCGCCACGCTGGCGGTGATGATCGACATGTGCGCGGAGGCGAGCAGGGGATATTTTCCGCCAGGCACGTAACATCCTACGGCGTTAATCGGAATATTTTTATGCCCGAGGATCACCCCGGGATACGTTTCAATTTCCAGGTCCCGCAGACATTCTTTCTGCGCGCGGGCAAAATTCGCCACCTGCTGTTGGGCGAATTCAATATCCTGAATATCCTGGCGGCTTAACTGTTTTATGCAGTGGTCAATCTCCGCGGACGTCAGACGATAATCCTGACGGTCATAACGATCGAATTTAATGGATAATTCGCGAATGGCTTTATTTCCGCGTTTTTCAATATCCGCAAGTATTTGTTCAACCGTTTCTCTTATTTGCTGGTTGGCTTGCTGGCGCTCTTCGGTAGATTTACCGGTTTTTAATTTCCAGGACACTCGCTTCTCCTTACCTTTTTCAGATGTCAGTTGTCCTCCCGGCGAGCCGGGAAAGGGTGTTTACTTCAGAAAGGGTTATTGATCCGGCGCGGCAGCGTACGCACCGTTTTTTAATAATTGGGCTGAGGTTTGCGTTTTACGGGCATATACCCATCGAGCGGACAGCGGCGTGGCAATAGCGGCCACAACGGAAAGGGCAGCAATCAATATATAACCGGACGACAGGTTAATATGTTGCATCATTACGCCCATCATTACCGGCCCGACAAACATGCCGCAGGAATAAATGGTCTGGAATAGTCCCATTCGCGTGGATTGTTCATCAGACGAGGTATTCACTACGCTGAGCGACATGAATGCGGCAAAGGCCATACCGAACGAGAACCCCGCCAGCGCCTGCCACAGGTAAATAACATAGATATTGCTGGTAAAGGGAATGCCGAAAGTGGAGATCACCTGTAAAACGATGCCGAGCACGGCGGTTTTAACCAGCCCAAGGCGCTGATAAAACACCGAGCTGCACAGGGCGATGGCCAGCCCGTAAAAAAGAAGGTGAATGTTACCCAGCAGCGCGAGGATCCCCGCCCGGGCGCCAAGCTGTTCGGCATAGACCGGCGTCAGCGTGTCGCGGGTGGCGAAGGGCACCAGAATGACGACGGTCGCCAGGATGCCAATCAGCCAGACGGAACGGTCGGCCAGCTGCTGGCGCGCACCGGTAATGCAGGCTTTAAGCGTGGGGGCCTGAACCGGGTCGTGTACGTCCTGAATGCGGGTCGTCAGGATCAACGCCACCAGGGCGGAGATGCAGGAGACAAAAAAGGCGATGTTATTGGCGAAATAGTGAATCAGCACCGCGCCAATACAGTTGCCGAGAAACACGCCGATGGGCCCTGCCAGCGCCAGCAGCGCGACGGCGGCAGGCGCTTCGTTGCGACCGAAGTAACGCATGAACAGGATGTTGTACAGCACCCAGGTCGCCGCCGTGACGCCGTCTGCCGCTTTCGCCAGATACAGCGTAATGGCGTTGGGTTCAAGCCAGGCAATCGGCCAGGCGATAATTGGCAGCAGCAGGCCAATCTGGATGAAGATCCTGCGGCTTTTAACCACGTCGGAAATAATGCCTAACGGAAAGCGTATCAGAAGGGTTGCCAGCCCGGACGCGCCCATGATGATGCCCATGATCTGTGGCTCAATGCCCTGGTTGATCATCATGGGGGCCAGGAATGCATCAATGCTATGAATGCAGATAAAGAACAGGATGCTGATGATGAAAAAGAGCCGGGCTTCCCGACGGCGTAACAGAGCTTGAAACATGGTTTTGAACCTCTTAAGAATTAATGGGTTATAACCAGTCAGGGACGACGTTTACCGGTTCAATCCTTTGGGCGACTCCTGTTCTCTCCGGTACCATTGACGGTATGAAAACTCTTTGCATACGTATTCAAGATTTGAAGTTACGAAAAGGTTTCATGTTTGTAAAGTGATCTCGATCTTGTTGTGAGAATTTTAATTTTTTGTGTTGCATACGCATGCAAAGGTGGTGTAAGTATAAAAAACACCCACTTGCTGAGGCGTTTGAAGCACGCGCAAATGGGCAGGACGTTGATAAGGAATCAGGGGTAATGAAACGTAAGACTTTTGCAGCAGTCACATCCCAACAGGTCGCTCAGCTGGCGGGGGTATCGCAATCTGCGGTGTCGCGAACATTCACGCCGGGGGCCAGCATTTCACCGGCAACGCGTGAAAAAGTGCTGAAGGCAGCGCGCGAGCTGGGCTATCGCCCGAATGCGATCGCCCGTTCGCTCAACACGGCTCGTTCGCGCATTATCGGTGTCGTCATTTCTTACTTTGATAACCCCTTTTACTCGCAGGTGCTGGAGGCGCTGGCGCAAAAGCTGGATACGCTGAACTATCACCTGCTGCTGTTCGTTGGCGATCGGGAAGGTAACGTAGACCGTATTTTTGACCAGATTATGCAGTACCGGGTGGATGGCATTGTGCTGGCCTCGGTGACGCTGTCGCTGGAGTTATCCGAGGAGTGCCTTGCCGCCGGGATCCCGGTAGTGCTGTTTAACCGCAGCGAAGAGAGTGGCATGGCCTCCAGCGTCAACAGTAATAACGAAGCGGCCGCGCGGCAGATTGCCGAGTTTCTGCTGGCGGGGGAGCACAAGCGTTTTGCCTACGTGGGCGGCGTGGCCGATTCCCCGGTCAATATCGCCCGCCAGCGCGGGTTTATTTCCACGCTGGAAGAACATGGCATCACTGATGTGCGGGTGGTGCACGGGAATTACGACGCTCAGCAAACCACCCGGGCAGCCTATAGCCTGTTTTCGACGTCGCCAGCGCCGGATGCGGTCTTTGTCGCCAACGATCATATGGCCGTCACGGTAATGGATGTGGCGCGCTATGAGTTTGGTTTGCGCATTCCGGAGGAGGTCTCCGTTGTCGGGTATGACGACATCGGCCCTTCCGGCTGGCCCTCTTATGCGTTGACCTCGGCGTCGCAGCCGGTCGGCGCGATGGTGGATGCCACGGTGGAACTGTTAATGAAGCAAATTGACAGCGGAACCATAGAGCCTGAACAGATTACGGTGCCCGGTACGCTGGTGATACGCCACTCGGCGCGTCGCCCACGCAGCGGCGTTATCGAAACCAATGGTTTAACGCTATTCCAGTCTAAGGAGCGCACATGACCAGATTACGGGGCTTCAGCCCTCAATTCGACTCTATCCAGCAGTTCATTTTGACGCTGACGCATGTGGTGTGGGAGCAGAAAGATATCGGCCAGCTGGCGGATTTTTACGCCACGCCGGTGGTTTTCACTACCCCCGAAAAACAGCTGCATGAGCTTTCCCAGTTTATGCGCCTGACGCTTGAGGCGATGCACAGCTTCCCGCAGCGAGCGGTGCTGACGGAGGATATTCTGTGCAGCCAGAACCCGGGGGACGAGTTCTATGCGGCGCAGCGTACCGTAGCCCGCATTCAGCACCAGGGGGAGGGATTTTTTGGCCCGCCGACCGGGAAAAATGTCTGGGTCCGCACCTGGGCCGATCGCATCTGTGTTGATGGTGCCGTACGCCAGGAGTGGCTGCTTCAGGATCGTGCCGCGATTGTGGCGCAACTGGGGCTGGATGTCCGCGACTTTGCTTTTAACCTGGCGACCATGCGCCAGCAGCTTGGGCTGGAATCTGTGTCTGCTGAGACGCTGGACGCCCGCTGGGCGGGTGGGCCTGGGGGCGACGACGTGGAAGGGGCGCTGGCCGGGGTCGTTGAGCGCTAC
>NZ_JBLVXX010000036.1:0-56705 GCF_048283985.1 Enterobacter cloacae complex sp. 6730903
ATGTCTCGTGGGCTCGGAGATGTGTATAAGAGACAGCCCCCCAAACCCCATCAACACCACCCCCGCCGTGCGCTCTATCAGCCAGAGCGAACGGCTGAGCTTTCGCTGAACCGCCGGTAACCCCATCAGCGATACCAGCGCCAGATCCCATACCAGCACCATCATCACCATCCAGACACCGCAGGTCGCCTGCTGAAGCAGCGTGACGTCCGGCCCGAGTAACGCGGTCATCAGCGCCAGGTAGAACAACGCGTTTTTGGGATTTAACAGCGCCGAACCCAGCCCCAGCAGAATTTGCTTACGCAGAGAAGGGCAGCGCTGATGGGTTTCTTCCAGCGCCAGCGGCTGCGGGCGGCTGCGCACAAGGTGCGAGCCAATCCACAGCAGGTACAGCGCGCCGGACAGTTCGATAAGCGTAAACAGCCACCCAAACTGGCGCAGCGCACTCCAGCCGATAATCACCAGTAAGATATACAACCCGTTACCTGCGGCGATGCCGAGACACAATCCGGCGCTGCCGCGCAGCCGGTAGCGGGCGGCGTAGCCCACCAGCAGGAAGAAATCCGGGCCCGGGCTTAACAGGGCAACAAAATGCGCCAGCGCCAGGGCAAGAAAAGCGGAGGGAAATAACAGTTCCATAGCGACCTCAGTGACAAATCTGAGGTCACCTTACGACGTTACGTATCCTGATTATTGTCTGATATTGATCGGCCCGTGGCGTACTGGCGCGGCGTGGCGGCGGTATAGTTTACGAAGGTCTTATGAAAATGACTCTGGTCGGCAAACCCGCTCTGGTAGCCCACGTCGGCGATATCATCCCCCGCGCGCAGCCGCGCTTTGGCGTACTCCACGCGCGAAATATTGAGGAAACTGCCCGGCGTCAGGCCGGTATCCTGCCTGAAAGTGCGGATCAGCGTCTCCTTGCGCAGCGAGAATCGTTGAGCGAGTTCGTCAAGGGAAGGGGGGGCGGCAAGGTCGGAGAGTAACGCCTGCTGAACCTGCTGGCTGGTTGAGCGAGGCGCATTCATCTCACCCGCGCAACGGGGAAGGGCAGAAAGCAGGGTCTCCACGGATGCGGAGGACATCGTCCCGACAACGGCAAGAAAGCGCTTAAAGAGCGTGGGATCGCGAATAACCTGTAGCGCCAGGGGAAGATCGGTGTCGATATAGAGCATATGGTAACTGCGCGGTTTCCCGGCAACGGGGTTGCAGCTGTGCGGGGCATAAGCCGGGATCACAATAAGATCACCGGGATCAAGAACGTACGCATTGCCATGACTTACGCAGCAGGTCTGGCCTTCCACAATCGCGCCGATGGAGAGCTGTGGATGGCAATGACGTTTGTATGCCCGGGTACTCTGCCACGTAGTGCGCAGCTCAAGGCCTGCTGCGCGGTTGAAGGTCTGGCGGATGTGGCGGGTATCGGTCATAAGAACTCCAGTGGTGAGCGTTTTTTATACCATGTCTGCGCATCGCCTGGCAGCGTCTTGTTAAGAACCCTCCGTATATACCCAATTTTACCTTCATAGCCAGTCAGATTGACTACCCTTAATACCCTAAGCGGTAAAACAAGGAGATTCGATATGGCTTACCAGACAGTAAATCCTGCCACGAACCAGCTCATCAAAGAATATCCCTCCCACACTGATGCAGACGTTGAAGCGGCGCTGAAGGCAGCCGATGCGCTCTATCACTCCGACTGGGCGAAGGGCGACATAAGCCAGCGCCTGCCGGTGCTGCATAAGCTGGCGGACCTGATCGACGAACGCGTGGAGGATCTGGCGAAAATCGCCAGTCAGGAGATGGGTAAGCTCATCGAACAAAGCCGCGGCGAAGTGAAGCTGTGCGCGCAAATCGCCCGCTACTATGCAGACAACGCGAAGCAGTTCCTGGCCCCGGTGAAGTATGACTCTGAACTCGGGGAAGCATGGGTTGAACATCACCCCATCGGCGTGCTGATGGCCGTCGAGCCATGGAACTTCCCGTACTATCAGCTGATGCGCGTTCTGGCGCCAAACCTGGCAGCGGGTAACCCGGTGATCGCCAAGCATGCCAGCATTGTGCCGCACTGTGCAGAGACCTTTGCACAGCTGGTACGTGAGGCGGGCGCGCCGGAAGGGGCGTGGACCAACCTGTTTATTTCGTCCGAACAGGTGGCGAACATCATCGCCGACGATCGCGTACAGGGGGCAGCGCTGACCGGTTCAGAAAAAGCGGGCAGCGTGGTCGCGGCACAGGCTGCGAAGCACATCAAAAAATCGACCCTGGAACTGGGCGGGAACGACGTCTTCGTGGTGCTGGACGATGCGGATCTGGAGAAAGCCGTGAAGATTGGCGTTAACGCGCGGCTTAATAACGCCGGGCAGGTCTGTACCGCTGCGAAACGCTTTATCCTGCATGAAAAGATTGCAGACGCCTTCCTGAGCAAATTCACCGAGGCGTTTAAGCAGGTGAAAATTGGCGATCCGCTGGACGAAAGCACCACGCTGGGGCCTTTGTCATCCAAAGACGCGCTGAAGACGCTAACTAAACAGGTTAACGAGGCGGTGAAAAATGGCGCGAAGCTGCACTATGGCGGCAAGCCAGTGCAGCGTGACGGGAGCTTCTTTGAGCCGACCATCCTGACCAATATCTCGCGCGATAACCCGGCGTATTTCGAAGAGTTCTTTGGTCCGGTAGCGCAGATTTATGTGGTGAAAAACGACGACGAGGCGGTTGCCCTGGCGAACGACTCCCACTACGGTCTGGGCGGCGCGGTGTTCAGTCAGAACATCGAGCGCGCGAAGAAAATGGCGTCGCGCATTGAGACCGGGATGGTGTACATCAACTGGCTCACCGACACTGCGGCAGAGCTGCCGTTCGGCGGCGTAAAACGTTCGGGTTACGGACGCGAGCTGTCGGACCTGGGGATCAAAGAGTTTGTGAACCAGAAGCTGGTGGTCGTTCGCAAGTAATGCGGTAATAAAAAACCTGCCATCCGGCAGGTTTGCCATTAACGGTCGCATCGCCTTTCTTGCCGGGTGGCGCTGCGCTTACCCGGCCTGCAATGTGCAATAATTTTAATACATTGCACCTTTCATTGTAGGCCCGTGCAAGCGTAGCGCCGCCGGGCGAAACGCGCAAACAGGCTTAGAAGGACACTCCACCGCCTACATATGCGCCGTCGATCAGCGTGTGGTTTGGACGACCGTCTTTACCGTCTACGCTCACGTGGCGATAGCCCACTTTCAGCGTGACAGGTTTGACTGGCGTCCAGCTTACGCCGCCGTTAGCTTCAACATAGTTCTTCACGCTGTTGTTCAGGCCGTCTGGCGCCACATAACCTTCACCAAACACGTGAATGCTGTCCGTCAGCGCAACGTTAACACCGCCGCCAATCGGGAATGCCACGCCGTTATCGCCTTTTTTCGGGCCGATGTAGATGGCTTTCGCGCCAGCGTTCAGCATCACCGGACCCACTTCCAGGTTGTAGCCTGCCCCAACGCCGCCGGTCTGGGTGCCGTCATCGGTGTTTTTCAGCCAGTTGCTCTCCGCATACAGGCCAGATGAGGATTTCCCCATTTCCAGATTGAGGTTAGTAAAGTTTTTACCCTGCTCAATGCTGCCACCCATGGCCAGTGCGGAGCCCGATACGGCGGTCAGAGCAGAAAGGATCAGGACGTTAAGTTTTTTCATGAGTGTTTCCTCGTCATTAAATTAATCTGAGGGCACCTTAACAAGCGATGTTTATGACTGCAAATGTGATATGTCTCGCATTTTTATGCTGTTTATGTTGGGTTTTTGAATGGTAAATGTTGGTGAATTGTTTATATGGCAAATCGTCAATGCCCAATACATTCGCGTTTAGGGACAGTTTACATTTCTGGCTAAACGTAAAATGAACGAGGCGCAAATAGTCCTTCGCCATGAATTAATTGGGTTTCTAATAATTTCCAAAAGTATATCAGCTGACACAGATAAAGACAGAGGTTTACATTTCTGGTGATTGATATACGTCCCTCCGGGCCTTTACATGTCATTTTTCTGACACGTTTCTTCATTACGTTGTTGGCTTCACTTTCTGGATGCTAACAATATGAAAAGAAAAATTATTCCTGTGCTAATCGGTTGTGCGCTCTCTTTCTCTGGCCTGGCGGCACAGCCAACCGCGGAGCGCTACGTCGTCAGCTTTCCCGAAGGCGCGCATGTTAAATACAGCGGTGCGTTTGCCAGCGCATTCCCGAACGGGCTCCCGGTGGGTATTGGTTCGGGTTTGTTATTCATGGGCAAGCAGGGCGATGCGCTGACGTTTGCGACCGTGACCGATCGCGGTCCTAACGCGGACTCGCCAAAAATGGGGAAAAATGATGCCAAAATCTTTGTTACTCCGGATTTCGCCCCGCTGCTGATGACGATTCGCGTGCAAAACGGTAAAGCGGAGGCCGTGGACGCGCGTCCGCTGCATGACGATAAAGGCGAGATCAACGGCCTGCCGCTGCAAAGCGGCGTGATTGGCTCCACCAATGAAATCGCGCTAAGCGACACCTTAAAAGTGCTGAAAGGCGATAACCGCGGGCTGGATACGGAAGGCATCACGCCGGACGGGAAGGGCGGCTACTGGCTGTGCGATGAGTATGGCCCGTTCCTGATTAACATCGACGGGAAAGGGAAAATCCTCGCGATCCACGGCCCGCAGGCGGCGGAAGGGGAGAAGTCCATCGCGGGTGGTCTGCCAAACGTTATCAAATGGCGTCAGGCAAACCGGGGCTTCGAAGGGCTGACCCGCATGCCGGACGGACGCATTATCGCCGCCGTGCAAAGCACGCTGGATATCGACGGGAAGAGCAAAAAACAGGCGCTGTTTACCCGTCTGGTCAGCTTCGATCCGGCGACCGGGAAAACCGCGATGTACGGCTACCCCATCGACAGCGCGGCCTACAGCAAAAACAGCGACGCCAAAATCGGTGACATAGTGGCGCTGGATAACCACACCATCCTGCTGATAGAACAGGGTGAGGATAAAAATGACGCAATGCGTAACCTCATCTACAGGGTGGATCTGAGCAAGGCGAGCGATCTGACCGCCTTCGACAAGCCGGGCGAATACCCGGAGTTTGATGATGAGAAAACGCTGGCGCAGCGCGGCATCACCCTTGCGGAAAAAACGCAGGTGGTCGATCTGCGTGCGCTGGGCTGGCAGCAGGAAAAGGCCGAAGGACTGGCGCTGATTGACAGTAAAACGCTGGCGGTAGCGAACGATAATGACTTTGGCGTGAAGGTGGCGATGCAGAAGCCAGTCGAGGGCAAGAAGCTCAAGGATTATCGGGTGAACGCGCAGGGGGCGCTGACGCTGGATGACAAACCGGTTGAAACCACCCTCAGCGTGAAGCCGTTGAAGAAACCGGAGTCCGACAGCGAACTGTGGATTGTAACGCTGCCGGAGGCGTTGAAATAAGTTTCCCCCTCACCCTAACCCTCTCCCCGCGGGGGAGAGGGGATAATCGGTGCGGTTATTTCTTCAGCGCCGCAAACGCTGCCCGAATTTCCTCTTCCGGCAGCTGTATTCCAATAAACACCATCACGCTGTGCGGCGCTTCATCGCCCCACGGGCGATCCCAGTCGGCGCTGTACAGGCGCTGCACGCCCTGGAACAGCAGGCGGTTCGGCTCGCCGTCGATCCACAGCATCCCTTTATAGCGCAGCAGCTTGTCGGCAAATGACAGCAGCAGGTTCTCCATCACGCGGGAGACCTCGCTGATGTCCACCGGGTAGTCCAGCTCCACCACAATCGACGCCACGTCGTTTTGATTGTCGGACATAAAGTGGAAGCGCGGTTTCGCGGTGACGTTCTCTTCCAGCATAAAGCCGTTGGTGTTGAACAGCTGAGCGAGATCGATATCGCCATGCGTCACCGTGTAAACTGGCGCACGCGAGTTGATGCGCGTCAGGCGCTCGCGCAGTTTTTCACTTTCACCCGCCACGTCGGTTTTGGTCAGCAGGATGCGGTCGGCGTAGCCAACCTGGGACTGGGCGATGGTGAACTGGTTCATCTGCTCGTCGGCATGGACCGCATCCACCAGAGCGATGACGCCGTCCAGCAGGTAGCGCTGGCAGAGGATCTCATGGGAGAAAAAGGTCTGAATAATCGGGCCGGGGTCGGCCATGCCGGTGCACTCGATCACCAGACGGTCGAAGTCGATGTCACCGCGATCGCGGCTGTCGAGCAGGTCCAGCAGGGCGTCTTCTAATTCGTTAGAGCGGGTGCAGCAGATGCAGCCGTTGGTCAGGGTTTTGATCTGCGTGGCGCGGTCGCCAATCAGCTGATCGTCAACGGAGACTTCGCCAAATTCGTTTTCAATGACGGCGATTTTGAAGCCGTGCTGTTCATTCAGGATGTGGCGCAGCAGGGTGGTTTTACCGGCGCCGAGGAAACCGGTCAGCAGGGTAACGGCAATCGGGGTCATGGTTTCTCCTTTAGCAGCAGCGGACGCCGCCTTCTCCACTTCCGCCGTAGCGCGCTTCCTGACGCTCGCGGAAGAATTCAGTGTAGGTCATGTAGGGCTTATCCGGATGATTGGTCTTCATATGCTCAACGTAGTTGTCATAGTCCGGAATGCCAATCAGCATTTTCGCCGCCTGACCAAGGTATTTTTTCGCTTCACCTAAGTTACCAAACATAACGTGTCCTGATAAGAAAAAGCCCGGTGGCGCTACGCTTACCGGGCCTACAGTACCGTTGTAGGGCGGGTCAGCGCAGCGCCACCCGCCATTTTATTAATGGTGTGAAGAAGTCTTCACGCCGCCTTCTGGCACCGGTACGTACGGGGTCTCTTTGTCCGTACGGCCCTCAACGTTACGCACTTTCATCCAGGTTTTGATGCCGTAGAAGATAATGCTGTACACCACCACCAGGAACAGAATGCTCAGACCCGCGTTGGTGTAGTTGTTCACCACGATATGGTTCATGTTGGCAATCTGCTGCGCGGTCAGATCCGCGCCGCCTGCGGCAATCTTCTCTTTGTACTGGTTAGCCATGAAGAAGAAGCCTTCCAGCTGCGGGTTGGTGCTGAACAGTTTCAGACCCAGCGCCCAGGTAGTGCAGAGCAGCAGCCACAGCGCAGGCACCACGGTGACCCAGATGTATTTGGTGCGTTTCATCTTCACGAGGACAACGGTACCCAGCACCAGGGCCACAGCCGCCAGCATCTGGTTAGAGATACCGAACAGCGGCCACAGGCTCTTCACGCCGCCCAGCGGGTCAACAACGCCCTGATACAGCAGGTAACCCCACAGGCCTACGCAGCCCGCAGTGCCCAGAACACCGGCCACCAGAGAGTCGGTTTTCTTCAGGAATGGCACGAAGTTACCCAGCAGATCCTGCAACATGAAGCGGCCTGCACGCGTACCGGCATCCAGCGCGGTGAGGATGAACAGCGCTTCAAACAGAATACCGAAGTGATACCAGAAGCCCATGTCCGCCCATGGCAGCACTTTGTGGAATACGTGTGCGATACCCACCGCCAGCGTTGGCGCGCCACCTGCGCGGTTCAGCACGGACGGTTCGCCGATGTCTTTCGCGGTCTGCATGATTTGCTCAGGCGAAATCACGAAGCCCCAGGAGCTGACGGTCGCCGCCGCGTGTGCGCTGGCGTCTTTCAGCTGCGCCATGATCAGCGCGGTATTTTCGCCGCCCATCTCATGCAGGTTTGGCATGGTGATACCGAGACCTGCTGGTGGGGTGTTCATCGCAAAGTACAGGCCTGGCTCGATAATCGATGCCGCAACCAGCGCCATGATCGCCACGAAGGATTCCATCAGCATCGCGCCATAACCGATGAAGCGCGCGTCGGTTTCGTTGGCCATCAGCTTCGGCGTGGTGCCAGAGGAGATCAGCGCGTGGAAGCCAGATACGGCGCCGCAGGCGATGGTGATAAACAGGAACGGGAACAGGGCGCCTTTCCACAGCGGACCGGTACCGTCAATGTACTGGGTCACCGCCGGCATTTTCAGCTCCGGGTTGATGATCACAATACCAATGGCCAGCCCGACGATAACGCCGATTTTCAGGAAGGTCGCCAGGTAGTCACGCGGGGCCAGAATCAGCCACACCGGCAGCAGCGCTGAGATGAACGCGTAACCGATCAGCGCGAAGGTGATGGTGGTGTCTTTAAAGGTCAGCGCCGGGCCCCAGTACGGGTCGTGCGCAATCACGCCACCGAAGTAGATCGAGGCAACCAGCAGCACGATACCGATGACCGACACCTCGCCAACGCGGCCAGGGCGCAGGAAGCGCATGTAAATGCCCATGAACAGCGCAATCGGTACGGTAGAGCAGACGGTGAAGACGCCCCACGGACTTTCGGCCAGCGCTTTCACCACGATCAGGGCCAGCACCGCCAGGATGATGATCATGATCAGGAAGCAGCCGAACAGGGCGATGGTGCCCGGCACGCGGCCCATCTCCTCTTTGATCATCTCGCCCAGCGACGAACCGTTACGGCGCGAGGAGATAAACAGCACCATAAAGTCCTGCACCGCTCCCGCCAGCACCACGCCCGCCAGCAGCCAGAGCGTACCCGGCAGGTAGCCCATCTGCGCAGCCAGCACCGGACCGACCAGCGGACCCGCGCCTGCAATGGCGGCGAAGTGGTGACCAAACAGCACGTAACGGTTGGTTGGCACGTAGTTCAGGCCGTCGTTGTTAATGACCGCCGGGGTGGCGCGCGTCGGGTCGAGCTTCATGACCTTCTGCGCGATGTACAAGCTGTAGTAGCGATAAGCCACAAGATAGACGGAAACCGACGCGACCACGATCCACAGGGCGCTGACGTGCTCGCCCCGGCGTAATGCGACAACCGCCAGACAGAAAGCACCGATGATCCCGAGTATGGCCCAGGGCACGTGCTTAAGTAGTTTTTTAGTATCCATAATAAGACCTGGTTTTTTATGTAAAGAAAAAAGGGTCAGGGTTCGTTGTGAGGAGGTGTTGATTAATGCTGGAGCGATCGTGCCAGATCCTCGCGCGTGTAAAGCACGGTAAATAGGTGAGTGGTTGAAAGCGATGCGTGAGCGGTCAAAAGCGAGGGTGAGTGGTTAAGGCTCACCCCCGGCGGAAGAAAATATGTGATTGAGATCACTGAGAATAATCTAACCCTGTGGGGTTTCGTCGTTCGCTTCAGGGCAGTGCACGCAGCGGCAGGGCTGATACGCAGGCAGCAGCTGATAGCGCCCTTTGCCGTCGTGTTCGATAATCGGGGAAAGCGCCTGTAAATCGCGGTACACCGTGCGTTCGGTAATGCCAAATTTATGCATCAGATCGCGGCGATTAACGCTTCCGTTGCGGTGAAGGGCAATAATGATTTCAACCAGACGTTCAGCCGAGCGGCTTCGGGGTGAAGGGGCCATAAGACTTTCCAGCGTTAAGGGGGCGGCTGACGACGTCGCCAGCCGCCCCGGAAAATTTATCTTATGGATAGTTAACGGCGCACCTTTGCGGAAACCTTAACGTTTTTTTGTGCAACGGGCTCAAACTGCGGCTTCCATCTCCATCATCACCGGGTGGAAACGGCGTTTGAAGTAGATCAGGCCGTGCCCCTCGCTGCTGAGGATGATGTTCTTAATCTCCACAAGGTAGACCAGATGGGTGCCGATGGTTTGCACCTGGGTTATCTCACCTTCCAGGCTTGCCAGAGCGCCTTTCAGCACCGGCTGCGCCAGCGGTCCTTTCTGCCAGCAGGAGAGAGCAAAGCGCTCCTCCATTGCCATGCCGGTCATCCCGGCAAAGTGGCGAGCCATGATCTCCTGCTCGTGGTTCAGCACGTTGACGCACAGTTTGCCGTTGCCCTGGAAGACCGGGTTCATGGCGCTGTTAGCGTTGATGCAAACCATGACCGAAGGTGGGGTGTCCGTGACCGAGCAGACGGCGGTGGCGGTAATGCCGCAGCGACCCGCATCGCCCTCGGTAGTGACCACATTCACCGCCGCCGACAGGCTGGCCATCGCGTCGCGAAAACGCAGGCGTTCTTCAGATTGCATTGAAACCTCCCGCTGCGTTATTTCAGCAGCTTATCCAGCATGTTGATATCAGTGTTGTTGTGCAGGTGCGGTACGGTCCAGCCGTGCTGGTCGTACTCGGACATGCAGCGGTCAACCATCGCCATCATCTTGTCCATGTTGCCGGAGCTTTGCGCCTGACGCAGGCATTGCAGGCGGATCTCATCCTGGCTACCGGAGTAGTTGATTTCGTACAGCTCGTGACGTCCGCCAAACTCGCTGCCGATGGCATCCCACATCAGTTTCAGAATCTTGATGCGTTCGACATGATCCATTCCGTTGGAGCCGCGCACGTACTTCGCCAGGTACTGGTCGATCTGCGGGTTATTCAGGTCCCGCGCGCTGGACGGCAGGTAGATCAGCCCGGAGGTCACGTTACGTTCGATGATGTTCTTGATCTTCGCATAGGCCATTGGCGCCATCACGCGGTAGGTCTGTAACGCCGCGTGGTCAGGCAGATACGCGCCGTTTACCCACGGCGTGGCTTCGGAGCACATGGAGTCGCTCAGCGCCCAGAACATGTTGCGCCACGCCACTACTTCGCCGAGATCCGCCTGCACGCCGCGGAACTCGAGGGTGCCGGTACACTCCAGCGACTTCTTCAGCAGAGCGGTGATGAAGTCGAGCTTCACTGCCAGACGCACGCAGGCCTGAAGCGGGTACATGCGGGCGAAGCCACCTTCCATCGTCCAGCGACGGCAGCGGTCGAAATCGCGGTAGATCAGCACGTTTTCCCACGGGATCAGCACATGATCCATCACCAGAATGGCGTCGTTCTCGTCAAAGCGGCTGGAGAGCGGGTAGTCGTACGGAGAGCCGGTCGCCCCTGCCACCATCTCGTAAGAGGCGCGGGAGATCAGCTTCACCCCTTCGGCATCCATCGGCGCGACGAACATCAGCGCGAAGTCCGGGTTTTCGCCCATCACCTGTGCCGAGCCAAAACCGATCATGTTGTAATGGGTTAATGCCGAGTTAGTGGCCACCACTTTCGCGCCGCTGACGATGATCCCGGCGTCGGTCTCTTTCTCCAGCTTGATGTAAACGTCTTTCACCTCGTCCGCCGGTTTATGGCGATCGATCGGTGGGTTGACGATGGCGTGGTTAAAGTACAGGCCGGTTTCCTGAATACGGGTGTACCAGTTGCGGGCGTTCTGCTCGAACTGACCGTAGAAGGCAGGGTTAGCGCCGAGCGCGCAGCCGAACGCGGCTTTGTAGTCCGGCGTACGCCCCATCCAGCCGTAGCTCAGGCGCGACCACTCGGCGATAGCGTCGCGCTGCTGGCGCAGATCGTCGGCGCTTTTCGCCACGCGGAAGAATTTATGGGTGTAGCCGCCGCTGCCGGTGTCGGTGCCCCAGCAGAGGGTATCCTGCATGTCTGGCTTGTGCAGGGCATCGTACATCTGGGCGATGGACGCCGCCGCATTGCGAAATGCCGGGTGGGTAGTGACGTCCTTAACGCGCTCGCCGTAGATATAAATCTCACGGCCATCTTGCAGGCTTTTTAAATACTCTTCACCGGTTAACGGACGTTTGGCATCAGCGCGGAAATCTTCAGGCTTCATAGGGACCTCGTATCGGAAGATGATTGTTAAATTTATGTTTTGTTTTTGTTGTTTAATTGAAGCTTGAGAGGGGCGAAACGTGAAGGGACGATTGGGACAACGGCAGGTACTTTTCGCGAGAGATCGCAGAGTGTGATTTCCCTCACCCTAACCCTCTCCCAAAGGGAGAGGGGACGGTTACTCCCTCTCCCTTTGGGAGAGGGCAGGGGTGAGGGGAACAGGCGATACCGGTACTTTCTGCGCCCGGTACGCGCTGGGTGAGCACCCCGTCAGTCGGTTAAAAAAACGGGCGAAATAGGCCGGATCTTTAAAACCCAGCTGCCAGGCAATTTCGCTCACGGTGCTGTCGGAAAACAGCAGTAAACGTCTGGCTTCCCGCAGCTGACGATCGAAGATCAGCCGTTTCGGCGAGCGGTTGGCAAAGCGGCGGCAGATATCGGTCAGGCGGGATTCGGTGAGATGCAGTTCGCTGGCGTATTCCGGCACCGTCCAGTGCTCGTGGTAATGAGCATCTGTCAGCTGGTTAAAGCGCTGAAAAAGCTTCAGCTCACCGCGCATGCCGCCTGACGCGTGGTCGTCGAGCTTCGCGTTGCGCAGCAGCAGGGTAAAGACCGCCTGCGCCAGCAGGACCAGCGTATGCTCACGGCCCGGCAGCTGTTCCGTGGATTCCCGGGCAATCAGCTGCCAGTAGTGCTTCAGCGCCGCCAGCTCGTCAGGCTTGTCGGCAAGCGACAGGCAGATCCCCGGCAGGCCGAACGCTTCCCGCGTGCCGGGGTAGAGCACTTCTAACAGCGGCCAGATGAGATCCTCGCGTACCGTCAGCACGTGGCCGTCGCTGTCGGATTCGGTGATAAACGCGTGCGGCACCGACGGTGGCGTTAGCACGAACAGCGGCGCCTGCACCGAGTAACGGTGGTCGTCAAGCTGGAGCTCAATCTGCCCGGTGTCGAGAAAATGCATCTGAAAATACTGGTCGTGGCGGTGCGCCTGCATGTCGCGGCCAAAAAAGGCCGCCATGCGGGCGAACGACTGATAGTGCACGTCGTCGGTGCCCAGACTTTCGTCGTAATCTTTGCTGATATCAATGTTGGCGATGGGGCTCTGGCACATGATCGTTCCTCTGTTGATCCCGCTGCGTCATCGGAATGCGCGTCAGCACCAGTGCGCCCACCACCAGCAGACCCGCCACGAACCACAGTCCCGAGCTGAAGCTGCCGGTCGCGTCGCGCAGAATACCAATCAGCAATGGGCTGACGGCAGACCCGACGTTGCCGATGGCGTTGATCACCGCCAGCGCCACCGCGCGGGATTGCAGGCTAATAACCTGATCCGGCGTGGTCCAGAATATCGCCATGGCGGTAAACGATCCGGTTGAGGCCATGATGATGCCAAGCAGCTGGATCAGGCTGTGATCGGTCGCCGAGGCCAGCATCCATCCCGCCGCGGCAAACAGATACGGCAGGATGGTGTGCTTTTTTCGCTCTTTCAGCCTGTCGGAGCGGCGGCTCCACCAGATCATCCCGAGGATGGTGCAAAACTGCGGGATCGCCGCCAGCAGGCCGATGACGATATTGCTGCTGCCGGTGTTGAAGCTTTGCAGGATCTGCGGCGTCCAGATGTTGATCGCGCTCAGCGTATTCGTCAGGCAGAAGTAGGCCAGCGTGTAGAGCAGCACGGCGGGCGTCAGCACCTCGCGCAGCGTCGAGCGCGGCGTGGCGACGTGCGCAATGGCCAGCTCCTGCTCGCGGGCGATCATCGTTTTGAGTGCCTGCTTTTCGTCATCATCCAGCCAGGTGGCCTGATCCGGCGTGTCGTTAAGGTAGAACCAGGTCACCACGCCGAGCACCACCGACGGCAGCCCCTCCAGCAGGAACAGCCACTGCCAGCCCTTCAGGTTCCACAGCCCGTCCATTGCCAGAATGTACCCGGAGAGGATCGAACCGAGCATCATGGTCACCGGCATGGCGATCATAAACAGCGAGTTGGCGCGGGCGCGGTGATACGCCGGGAACCACCAGGTGAGATAGACCAGAATGCCCGGCAGGAAGCCAGCCTCGGCAATGCCCACCAGCATGCGCAGGACATAGAGCGTTTCGGGGCTGGTGGCGAACATGGTGCAGGTAGAGGCGATGCCCCACACCACCATGATCCCGGCGATCCAGCGGCGGGCGCCGACCTTCGCCAGCATGATGTTGCTGGGGATCCCGCACAGCACGTAGGTCACATAAAACAGGGTCGCAGCCAGGCCAAACATGGTCGACGTGAGGCCCAGATCTTTGCCCATCGTCAGCCCGGCAAAGCCGATGTTGATGCGATCGAGAAACGAGAAAACAAACAGGATAAAAAGAAACACGATCAAACGACGGAACAGCTTATTAATAACGCGATGTTCAACAGCTTTAGTATGCAGGGTTGAGGTCGTCATGTTGCGCTCCACATCGTACGTTTAGTAGACGGATTTATTGTTATCAACTGCTGTGGTGACGTCGGTAAAGCGGGCCGCCAGCGCTTCGGCGCTGCGGGCGAGCAGGGTGGTATCCACGCCGACCGCGACAAACAACGCGCCGAGGCTGAGATAGCGTTTTGCCAGCTGTTCATTCGCCATCAGGATGCCGGGCGCTTTGCCCGCGCTGAGGATCTGCGCGATCGCCTGTTCAATGGCGGCCTGCACCTCCGGGTGCTGCGGATTACCGGCGAAGCCCATGTCGGCGCTCAGATCCGCCGGGCCGATAAACACGCCGTCTACCCCTTCCACGTCCAGGATCTGCGGCAGGTTTTTCAGCGCCTCGCGGGTTTCGATCTGCACCAGCACGCACATGGCGTCGTTAGCCTGTTGCAGGTAATCCGGGATGCGGTTCCAGCGCGACGCCCGCGCCAGCGCGCTGCCGACGCCGCGAATGCCGGCAGGCGGATAACGGGTGGCGCTCACCGCCAGACGGGCTTCGTCGGCGTTTTGCACCATCGGCACCAGCAGGGTTTGCGCCCCCACGTCCAGCAGCTGCTTGATCTGCACCGGATCGTTCCACGACGGGCGCACCACCGGCTGGCTGGGATAAGGGGCGATGGCCTGGAGCTGAGTCAGGACGGTCTGCACGCTGTTCGGCGCGTGCTCCCCGTCGATCAGCAGCCAGTCAAAACCGGCCCCGGCAAGTAGCTCAGCGCTGTAGCTGCTGGTCAGCCCCAGCCACAGGCCGATTTGCGGCTTTCCGGCTTTCAGCGCGGTCTTAAATGCGTTTTCCATGGTGCACTCCTACACAAAGCGGCAGCTAATCGAGCCCATGTTGCCGTAGTCGACGTGGAAGGTGTCGCCTCTGCTGGCGGCAACCGGGCGGGTAAACGAGCCGCCGAGGATGATCTGGCCTGGCTCAAGCTGCACGTCGTACGGCGCGAGTTTGTTCGCCAGCCACGCCACGCCGTTCGCCGGGTGGTTAAGTACGCCTGCGGCGACCCCGGTCTCTTCGATCACGCCGTTGCGGTAGAGCAGGGCGGAGATCCAGCGCAGATCCAGCTCGTCGGGTTTAATCGGGCGGCCGCCGAGGATCACACCCGCGTTGGCGGCGTTATCGGAGATGGTGTCGAACACCTTGCGTGGGCGCTGGGTTTCCGGGTCGATGTTATGGCAGCGCGCGTCGATCAGCTCCAGAGCGGGGATGACGTAATCCGTGGCGTTGTAGACGTCGAAGATCGTGCAGTTCGGGCCGCGCAGCGGTTTTGCCAGCACGAAGGCCAGCTCTACTTCGATGCGCGGGACGATAAAGCGATCCACGGGAATGTCGCTGCCGTCGTGGAAGAACATATCGTCCAGCAGCGCGCCGTAGTCCGGCTCGCTGATCTGCGAGCTGGCCTGCATCGCTTTGGAGGTGAGGCCGATCTTGTGGCCCTTCAGCACGCGGCCTTCGGCGATCTTCAGGCTGACCCATTCGCGCTGAACGGCGTAGGCGTCTTCAATGGTGATCTCCGGGTATTCCAGCGAGATCGCGCGGATCTGCTCCCGGGATTGTTCCGCCTGATGCAGGCGGTGGGCGATCAGGGTATGGGTGTTTTTGTCGAGCATGGCGTATCCTTTGTGCGGCTGTTGCCGGGTGGCGCTTCGCTTACCCGGCCTACGGTTCGGTGCTGCTGTTGCCGGGTGGCGCTGCGCTTACCCGGCCTACGGTTTGGGGTCGTTGTAGGCCCGGTAAGCGCAGCGCCACCGGGCGAGCAAACGGCTACTTAAACAACGCGTGCACGTTGTTCTGCTTGTAATTGAGCGTCGGGTGTAGCTCGTCGAGCTCGAACGACAGCGCCAGATACCGGCTGTTCATCAGCGCTGCGAAATGATCTTTAATCAGCGCAAACAGCATTTCACCGACCTCTTTCCGGCTCTCCAGGCTGCGCCCCGCGCCGATCTTCAGCGTCATATGCACAAAGGCGTAATCGTGCTTACCGTCGGCCATCTGCCAGGTGTCCAGCCAGTGGGCGCGGCTGCGGATGCCGCCGATGGGGAAGATGCCCGTGGCGGCGAGCGCCTCGTTCACTTTGGCGAACAGCCCCGGCAGGTCGGCCTGCTCGCGGATGTTGTCGGTACATTCAGCAATAAAATGCGGCATGGTGGCTCCTTACGCGGGCAGCGGGAAAACGGCGTTGACCTGGCCGGTGCCGGAGCTGGCGAACAGCTCGGTGAGAAACTCCACCTTACCGTCGTATTTGTCCCAGCCGAGCATTCCCAGCAGCATCACCGTGTCGTGCATGTTGCCCTCGCCGTAGCAGTAGTCGGCGTACTCCGGCAGCATGCTGCAAAATTCCTTGAACTGACCCTCGCGCCACAGCTTGACCACCCGCTCGTCCATCTGGCGATCAAACTCGCGGGTGTAGCTGTTCATCCCTTCCTCCGCGCGCTGGTCGTCGATAAAGCGGTGCGACAGCGAGCCGCTGGCGAGCACCGCCACGGTGCCGTCGTATTTTTCGATGGCGCTGACGATGGCCTCGCCCAGCCTGCGGCTGTCGGCGAAGTCGTGAACCGTGCAGAACGCCGAGATGGAGACCACTTTGAAGTGCTTATCCGCGTTCATGTAGCGCATCGGCACCAGCGTGCCGTACTCCAGCTTCAGGCTCGGGATGTTGTGCGCCTTGGCGCGCACGCCAAGCTTCACCGCTTCGTCGGCGATCAACTGGCCGAGTTCCGGGTTGCCGTCGTAGTCGTAGGTCATGTCGCGAATAAAATGCGGCAGCTCGTTGCTGGTGTAGACGCCTGAGAAATGATCCGCGCAGTTGATGTGATACGCGCTGTTCACCAGCCAGTGGGTGTCGAAGACGATAATGGTGTCCACGCCCAGCTCGCGGCAGCGCTTGCTGATCTCTTTATGCCCGTCGATGGCCGACTGGCGGCAGCCGTGGTTTTTGCCCGGCAGCTCAGAGAGGTACATCGACGGGACGTGGGTGATTTTTGCCGCTAACGCTAATTTTCCCATGATCAGATCCCCCACTTTGGAATCGGATGGTCGCCCATGGAGATGCAGACGTTCTTCATCTCCGCGAAGACCTCGAAGCTGTACTCGCCGCCCTCACGTCCGGTGCCGGAGGCCTTCACGCCGCCAAACGGCTGGCGCAGGTCGCGCACGTTCTGGGTGTTAACGAATACCATGCCCGCTTCGATGTTGTGCGCCAGACGCAGCACTTTGCTGACGTCCTGTGTCCAGATGTACGACGCCAGGCCATACTCCACGTCGTTCGCCAGGCGCAGCCCTTCCGCTTCGTCCTTAAACGGCAGCAGGCAGGCCACCGGCCCGAAGATCTCTTCCTGCGCCACGCGCATGCGGTTATCGACATCCGCCAGCACGGTCGGGCGCAGGAAGTTGCCGCCTTTCAGGTGCGCAGGCAGATCGGTCGGTTTGTCCGGGCCGCCCGCCAGAAGGGTTGCCCCCTCTTCAATACCGAGGCGGATATAGCCGGAGACTTTTTCCCAGTGTGGCTTGCTGATGAGCGCGCCAATCTGGGTGTTCGGATCGGTCGGGTCGCCCACGCGCAGGCGATTGGCGCGCTCGGCAAAGCGTTTGACGAACTCCGGGTAGATGCTCTGCTGAATGAAGATGCGCGAGCCGGCGGTGCAGCGTTCGCCGTTGATGGAGAAGATGGTAAACAGAGCGGCGTCCAGCGCGCGCTCGATGTCCGCGTCTTCAAAAATCAATACCGGCGATTTGCCGCCCAGCTCCATGGAATACTTCTTCAGCCCGGCGTTTTTCATGATGTTGCGCCCGGTGGCGGTGCCGCCGGTGAAGGAGACGGCACGCACGTCATGATGACGCACCAGCGCGTCGCCCGCCGTGGCGCCATAGCCCTGCACCACGTTCAGCACGCCCGCCGGAATGCCCGCTTCGAGGGCCAGCTCGCCCAGACGGTCGGCGGTCAGCGGGGAGAGTTCAGACATCTTCAGCACCGCGGTGTTTCCGAGCGCCAGGCAGGGCGCGACTTTCCAGGTGGCGGTCATAAACGGCACGTTCCACGGCGACACCAGCGCGCAAACGCCTACCGGCTGCACGAGGGTGTAGTTGAGCATCTTGTCGTCGACCGGGTAGGTTTTGCCGTTCATCTGCTGGCACACCTCGGCGAAGAACTCGAAGTTGTGCGAGGCGCGCGGAATGAGCACGTTTTTGGTCTGGTGGATCGGCAGGCCGGTGTCGGCGGTTTCCATCGCGGCAATGTCCGGCACGTTCTGGTCGATCAGCTCCCCCAGGCGACGCATCAGGCGCGCGCGCTCCTTCATCGGCAGGTTGGCCCATTTTGGGAACGCCTCTTTGGCGGCGGCAACGGCCTGATGGATTTCGGCTTCGCCGCCGGAGGCCACTTCTGCCAGCACTTCGCCGGAGGCCGGGTTAGTGGTGTGGAAGTACTCACTTCCGGCGACGTTTTTCCCGTTGATCCAGTGGTTAATCTTTTTCATTTTGCAGTCTCCTCACTGACAATTCGGTTTACCAGGCGGCCTACGCCTTCCACTTCCACCACCACCTCATCGCCCGGCACCACGTCGGACAGCCCCTTCGGCGTGCCGGTGGCAATCATGTCGCCCGGTTGCAGGGTCATAAAATCGCTCAGATACGCAATCAAGTAGGGGATGCTGAAGATCAGGTCTGCCGTGGTGCCTTCCTGACGCAGTTCACCGTTGACGTAGGTGCGAAGACGAAGGTTGTGCGGGTCAGGAATGGCTTCTTTTGGCACCACGTTCGGGCTGATGGGGGTCAGCCCGTCGCGGCTTTTCACCCGCAGGTTCGGGCGATAGTAGTTTTCGAGATAATCGCGGATGGCGTAGTCGTTGCACACCGTGTAGCCCGCAACATACTCCATCGCCTCGGCTTCGCTGACCTTGCGCGCGGTTTTGCCGATGACCACCACCAGCTCGGCTTCGTAATGCATGTATTCAATGTTGTCTGGGCGCACCGAGGTCTGGTTGTCGCCGTTAAAGGTGTTCGGCGCTTTGATAAACACCAGCGGTTCGGTGGGGGGCTTGAAGTCCAGCTCGCTGGCGTGGTCGGCGTAGTTCAGGCCGAGGGCGAACAGCGTGGCGTGCGGCGGCGTGCGCGAAGCGATGGTAACATCGCGTTCCGCCACTACCGGGTTTTCCAGTGGCGGAAATCCTTCTGCCAGAATGCGTACCCGATCGCCCGGGCGAATTTCGACGCGGCTTTGCGGAGTACCGAGCAATATCGCATCGCCGGGGTTCAGGGTGGCAAATTCGCTCAGGGCGCTCAGCAGTTCGGCGGCGTTGCGGTGCAGATCGGCCGTGTTCCAGTGGTCCGCTTCGCGTCCGTTGATCTCGGTGATGATGGTCAGGTTGTCCACGTTATCAACGGCGACAGGTTCGCCGAGCGGGCAAAATCCATCCCGGCATTTGGCTTTAATCGCCGGGCGATAGAAGCTCTCTTCCGGCAGGCTGATTTCGTTGGCCAGCGCGTAGCCAGCGATGTACGCCGCCGCCTCTTCAACGCGTACTTTGCTGGCGGTTTTGCCCACCACCAGCGCCACCGTTGCGCCGCTTAACACGGTTTCTCCCTGCGGGAAGGGAATCGGCTCGCCTGCGCGAATAACGGTGTTATGTGGCTTGATAAACCACACCGCCGTTTTTGGCGGCGCGTTATAGGGGGCTTTTTCAAACGCTTCAGCCCAGGCTGCACGCTGGCTCTGGTGGTTTAGCGCTACGGCAAAAACAGTACCTTTCATTCCCATACTCCTCAAACCGGTTGTCCGGTTTTGATTTCATTAATATGTTAATGATCTGGTTTTATGCTTTTGCTGTTCGTTTCGCAATCAGAAGTGAATAATTTGTGATATGAATAACAATAAATTTACATCAAAAGGTGAATTATCATTTAAATCAAGTCATTAAAAAAATGACGTTGTTTCTGTTAGACTTTTTGGGTTACAACGTGTTGTCTATAAAAGCATCTGTTTTAAATTGTTTACTTGTTAATGATGTAAGGGGAAGGTGATGCATGACTCATTAACCATCGCACTGTTGCAGGCGCGTGAAGCGGCGATGGGCTACTTCCGCCCGATAGTGAAGCGGCATAATCTGACCGAGCAGCAGTGGCGTATCGTCCGCGTGCTGGCCGAGCATCCCTCCATGGATTTTCACGATCTGGCGTTCCGCACCTGCATTTTGCGCCCAAGCCTGACCGGCATTCTGACGCGGATGGAGCGCGACGGTCTGGTGCTGCGCTTAAAGCCGGTGAACGACCAGCGCAAGCTATACGTGTCGCTGACGAAAGAAGGCAACGCGCTGTACCAGCGTGCGCAGGCTCAGGTGGAAGAGGCGTATCAGCAGATTGAGGCGGAATATACTCCGGAGAAGATGACGCAGCTCACGGCGCTGCTGGAAGAGTTTATTGAACTCGGAAACCGACATATTGCCGCGCGGGACGAAGAGTAAAAACCCTAAATTCCAGGATGATTTTCGTAAAGTTTTCCCTTTCCAGGCCGAAAATTCTGTATCTGTCTGAGGAAAGAGAAAACATGTTAAATCGTATCAAGATTGTCACCAGCTTACTGCTGGTTTTAGCGATATTTGGCCTTTTACAACTCACATCCGGTGGTCTTTTCTTCAATGCCCTGAAGCATGACAAAGAGAATTTCACCATTCTACAAACCATTCGCCAGCAACAATCCACCCTGAACGGTAGCTGGGTGGCGCTGCTGCAAACCCGTAACACCCTGAACCGCGCGGGTATCCGCTACATGATGGATCAGAACAATATCGGCAGCGGCTCAACCGTCGCCGAGCTGATGCAGATTGCCTCTGCGTCTCTGAAACAGGCGGAAAAAAACTGGGCGGATTACGAAGCGCTGCCGCGCGACCCGCGTCAGAGCGACGCTGCGGCACTGGAAATCAAACGTAATTACGATATCTACCATGGCGCGCTGGCCGAGCTGATCCAGCTGCTGGGGGCGGGCAAGATCAACGAGTTCTTCGACCAGCCGACCCAGAGCTATCAGGATGGCTTTGAGAAGCAGTACGTCACCTACCTGCAACAGAACGACGCGCTGTATCAGACCGCGGTTGAAGACAGCAACAGTTCTTACCGCCAGGCTATCTGGGTGCTGATTAGTGTGCTGGCTGCGGTGCTGGTGGTGATTGTTGCCGTCTGGCTGGGCATTCGTCAGGCGCTGATTTCGCCGCTGAACCGTCTGATTGACAGCATTCGACATATCGCCAGCGGCGACCTGGTGAAGCGCATCGACGTGGAAGGCTCCAACGAGATGGGGGAACTGGCTGACTCCCTGCGCCACATGCAGGGCGAGCTGGTGCGTACCGTGGGTGACGTGCGTAACGGCGCAAACGCCATTTACAGCGGTGCGAGCGAAATCTCGATGGGCAATAACGATCTCTCATCCCGTACCGAACAGCAGGCTGCCTCTCTGGAAGAGACCGCCGCCAGCATGGAACAGCTGACTGCCACCGTGAAGCAGAACGCCGAGAACGCCCGTCAGGCGAGCAACCTGGCCCTGAGCGCGTCTGAAACCGCGCAGAAAGGCGGTAAGGTGGTGGATAACGTGGTGCAGACCATGCGCGACATCGCCGGCAGTTCGCAGAAAATCGCCGACATTATTAGCGTGATCGACGGGATTGCCTTCCAGACCAATATTCTGGCGCTGAACGCGGCGGTAGAAGCGGCACGTGCGGGCGAGCAGGGCCGTGGTTTTGCGGTGGTTGCAGGTGAAGTCCGAAACCTGGCGCAGCGCAGCGCCCAGGCGGCTCGCGAGATCAAGAGCCTGATTGAAGATTCCGTGGGGCGCGTGGAAATTGGTTCAACGCTGGTGGAAAGCGCGGGTGAAACCATGGGCGAGATCGTGAATGCGGTAACGCGCGTGACGGACATCATGGGCGAAATCGCGTCTGCGTCTGACGAGCAGAGCCGCGGTATCGACCAGGTTGGGCTCGCGGTGGCTGAGATGGATCGCGTGACCCAGCAGAACGCCTCGCTGGTGGAAGAGTCTGCGGCGGCGGCTGCGGCACTGGAAGAGCAGGCGAGCCGTCTGACGCAGGCCGTTGCGGTGTTCCGTATTCAGCAGGAACAGATGAAGGCGCGCGAGTTCGCCTCGGCGAAAAGCGTTGCCGCACCGGTAGTGGCGCGTAAACCGGCGACCGCAGACGCGGGCGATAACTGGGAAACGTTCTGACGCTGTGCGTTTCGCCGGGTGGCGGCTACGCCTTACCCGGCCTACGGGATGTGCAATTTGCCGGGTGGCGGCTGCGTCTGACCCGGCCTACGGATTGTGGGTTTTGCCGGGTGGCGGCTACGCCTTACCCGGCCTACGGGATGTGCGTTTTGCCGGATGGCGGCTGCGCCTGACCAGGCCTACGGGATGTGCGTTTCGCCGGGTGGCGGCTACGCCTTACCCGGCCTACGGATTGTGGGTTTTGTCGGGGGCGGCTGCGTCTGACCTGGCCTGCGGAATGGGGTTTTGTAGGCCCGGTAAGCGCAGCGCCACCGGGCGATTTTACAGAGGCAGGCGCATGGCGCAGCGGGAACCATACGCTAAACCGTGCGCCGTCTCTTCCTCGCGTTTCTGGCGCAGTTCCGGCGTCAGCGTCGTCATCATTTCAAACCCTAATCGCCTGTAGAAGGGCGCATTCCACGGGACATCACGAAACGTCGTTAACGTCAGCGAGTTAAGCCCCAGACTGCGGGCATGCGCGGCGGCACGGGCGATTAACTGGCGTCCAAGACCTCGTCCCTGCCAGTCCAGGTGAACCGACAGTTCCACAATAAACAGCGACGATGGATGAGCTTCGGCGAGAATAAAGCCCACGGGCCTGTCGTCAGCCAGCGCCAGCCAGCTTAATCCGCGTCCGGCGTAACCGAGGTGATCTTCAACGGAAGTAACCTCATTGTCTGCCAGCCAGGCCAGCTCAGGAACGTCGCGAAACCGCTGCCCCGCCGCGCGTTCGATGGCGGGCAGGGCAGCGACATCGTCGATGCGGGTCGGGCGAAGGGTGAACGCCGTCATCAGCCAGCGCTGCTCACAATTTTAATCTCCACCATGCCGATCCCCAGCTTGCGCGGAGCGTGACCGAGAATATTCCCTTCGTTAGTGGACTGCGGATCGGGCGGCACAATGACCAGCGTATTGCTGCGCGTTGGGTTATCGAAGTGCAGCGTGCTGGTGGTGACATCATTGCTCAGCGTCAGCGTCTGTTCTTTATCACCGACGCGCACCGGTATAGGACGGTTTGCGTTGGGACCAAATGCCCTGGCGGTGATCACCAGATCGAATTTCTCCGGCAGTGGATGGGTATACTCAATTTTCACCTCATCGCCTAACTGCGCGTTAGACCAGCGCCCCCAGGATTCCGGCCGAGAAATACCGCTGAACTGCTTCACCTCTTCCGGCGCGCCGGCAACATAAAAGATGAAGCTGTCTGCTTTATAACGAATGTCGTTGTCGACGATTTTCAGCAGGTCTACGTTGCGCTGATAGCGTGCGGTATCAATAACCGTATCTTTAAACGCGGTTTTTCCCTGCCACTGCGGTTTGTCAACGTGTTGCACGGTCTGCTCGCCGCCGAGTTGCCCCTGAGAGACGCACCAGTCGGTGGATAGCGACAGCTGTTGCGACCAGAGCTGGCCCATTTTGTAGCATTTGTCGACCCAGACGAAATTATCGCGCGGGGCAAATTCCGCCAGCTGGAAGCGCAGTGGCGCGGAGTATTCACTTTCCGGCAGTGGCTCGACGCGGTTATCCGACACGCGCAGCAGCAGCGGCAGACGGAAATGGCTACCGGAGAACGCGATCATTTTTTTATCCTGATCGATGGTGAAATCTTTTATCTCTTTCGGGAAGTTCCACAGACGAATGATATCCGGTTTCCAGGCGAGGATTTTTTCCTTCATGTTGAGGAAGATTTCCGACAGGGACTGGCCCGAAAGCGTACTGCGGCCCAGGCCAATGAAGTTATCGCCACCCAGAATATCCAGCACGGTAGCGCCGTTATCCATCGAGTTACGTTTAGCGGCAATGATCTCCTGCTGCGGTTTATCGCCGCGCAGCACAAAGAACAGGTTGCTGCGATCAAGCTTATTCAGCTCATCCCAGGCGCTGTTTTTCATCGCCAGATGGTCAGATGAGACGACAATGACCGTATTTTTGAAATACGGCGACGCTTTGATTTTCTCGATTAACGCCGCGATATGCTCCTGGCTACAGGTCACGGCGCTGAACGACTTGTTGTTTTTACCGTCAATGTCGTAGCCCTGACGTTTACAGGTGCGTGAGACGAAACCATCCGGATGATGCGTGTCAACGGTCAACGCAAACAGCGAGAAGCGTTTACCGGCGCGGGAAAGCTCCTCGAATTTCTTCCAGGTTTCATCCAGAACGGTATCGTCGTAAAAGCCCCAGTCGTTGCGGTAAGCCGGATCGGCCACCGTGGTTTTCAGCTCTTCGGAACCATACAGGTGATCGAAACCGTGGGATTTCAGGAACACATCTTTCCCGGCAAAGCGCAGGTTTGCACCCTGCATAAAGTAGTTTTCATAGCCCGAGTTTTTCAGGATATCGCCAAGGCAAATGTTCTGCGGGAAGAAGCTCGACATCGAGGCGGAGGCGTTGCCTTCAAACGGAGCGAACAGCGGAATGCCGCACTGGGAGGCCACCATCCCGGCGATGGTGTAATCCGTGCCGGGCAGTTGCATGGTGTGGCTGAAGTCGAGGCCCTGGTTTTTCAGCGCGCCAAGCTCTGGCGTCAGGTTCGGGAAAGCATCGTTATCAAAATAGGTGCGTTCCAGACTTTCGCCGTAGATATAGACCAGGTTGAGTCTGGGATTGTCGATCTTCTTCGAGGGTTCTTTGTAATAGGCCGCAAAGTCCGGGTCGCCATCGCGCGACTGGGATTTTACCAGCTCGGTAATTTGATGGAATGCCGGGCTGGCATCCACGGAGGCCAGCGCCAGGCACAGCGCCAGCAGGCTGTAGCCATGATGATGCGGACGGTGACGGCGACGGCGCAGAACCCAGGCCAGCGCGGCGAAGATACCCACCAGGGCGACCACCAGCCCCAGGCCCGGAAGGATGTACTTACCCACACCAGCGCCGGTCAGGCTGTTGGTCAACGTGTAGAGCACCGCGTCGTTAATACCGTCGCCGGTAAAGTAATCGCTGGCATATAACGTAATGTTCAAAACAATAAAAATGCCGAGCACCACCAGGGTGGCCACAAACCACCAGGTGTGACGACCGGCTTTCCAGGCATAAACGCCGATGGAAGCCAGGAAAAGGACAAGGGACATTAACTCTGACAACAGCAGATCCTCATCATGCCGGACGCTTAGCCGGCTAAATGCTTATTTTTTGGGTAATACAATGTAATTGCGATATCACTTAGCTGCAATTTTAGTGTCACGAAAGTGTGCTGTTGTTAGGATTTGGTTTATAAAATCGGATTTTTGAATACCGTCGCATCGTGGCATACGGAGGCTGAGGTGGTGGCTGGGGGTAAAAAAACGCACTTCACGCCGCGGTGTAAGACTAACGTAATAAACCCGGCGTGTTGTGGCAGAAAATGGGAGGCGATCAGGAGAGGAAATTAACGCCTTGTTTCAGCACCAGATCGCAGGCTTTCGTTTTCACCTGTTTCGCCAGAGATGAATTTCCAAGGGTGCTGAGGTTCAGCTGCTGGCCATTTTGCGCGTTCAGCAGGCCCTGAATACCGTCCATATAGTTGGTGTCCGCTTTCTGCTCCTGGGTGTCCAGACCAAGTTTACCCAGCACCTGGTTTTTGATGTTTTCGGTATCGGTGACGGAAGCCAGTTTCTGCTTCGCGCAGTATTCCAGAATGCCCGCCGCGTTATTCATCGTTCCGGCGCTCAGGCTTTGGGAGCTGTTACTCAGCAGGCCGGTGAGGGACGAGGCTGACAGCCCGCCCTGGGAAGTGCCGCTCTCTTTGGTTAACTCACTTGCTGCGCTGGAGAGCGACTCCTGCCATGATGCGGCCTGCGCTGCGCCAGTCACCAGCAGGGCGCCAGTAAGGATGCTGATAAGAAACTGTTTTTTCATAATGATTTACTCAACAAGGTCCGTTTTGGGCCAAAAGTGGGTTCAGTATATACCTCTGCTCTTCCGGCGCTCCCTGGAAATATCTTAATACTCTTTGCCGGTGACGCGGCTGCGGTAGCTGTCCCAGTCGAAGATGACGTACAAGCTGTTACCCAGCTTCATGCGATCCATCACCCGCTCGCCAAGAAGTCGGGTCATCTCGTCGATATTGTGGTTCGTCAGCATACCGGTTGGGCGTTTTGACGACGAACGGCGATCGACAATCTGGTTGATGATCACTTTTTCGTAGCGGGACTCCGTCTGGACGCCGATCTCGTCGATGACCAGCAAATCCACGTTACTCAAATCATTCAGCAGCTGTTCTTCGCTGGTTTCGCGGTTGCTGAAGGTGTCCTTCATGGCGGACATAATATCGGCCACGGTGATAATCAGCACTGACTTCCCGCGCAGCAGCAGCTCATTGCAGATAGCGGCCGCAAGGTGATTTTTCCCCGTGCCGGGTTTTCCGCTAAAGATGAAGCTGGCAATGTTGCCGTCAAATTCATCCACGTACTGGCGCGCCTGGTTAAGGGCGTTCATCTGCCCCTGTGACTCGACCTTATAATTCTCGAAAGAGCAGTTCTGGTGCAGAGGGCGAATGCCCGAGCGGTTAAAGGTGCGCTGCATTTTCATCGCGCGGTTTTCGCGGGCGAGGGCCGCCGCGCGAATTTTACCCTGCTCTTTTTGCCATGCCAGCAGCTCTTCACCGGTGGTGAAGGCGGGCTTCACGTTGGCGGGCATCATCTTCTGCAAACGTTTCATCAGGTCGCCGACGTTTTTCATTTCGCACCTCGGAATCCATCAGGGATTTTTTTGTCCGGTTCTGAAAAGGCATTGATATCACGCTTTGGCTGGCCGTTGTTGCTGGCGCGGTTAATTTGCAGACTGCGCGCGAACTTTTGCTGCCACTGAACATGGTGGAAGATTTTTCCTTCAGCCTGCCAGTAAGCGGTAAAGGCCGCCAGCTCTTCCGGCGTCGCGGGCTGCGAGAGGGCTATTCCCCATAAGGCCGCCTGCCGCTGAAAATCGGCGTCCGGCTGCCAACCGGCGTACATGGGAAATTTCCCCATTGGAACGGCCACCGGAGCGCTGGTGGGTTCGTCAAAAAACTGATTATCCAGCATGACATCGCTCGCCGGGCGCGACAGCTTCGCTTCAATGTCCAGAAGCTGCGCCAGACGTTCCGGCGTGACCGCATAAAACGCCGGGGCGTTGTCGGCAAATACCGCGAGCGTGCCGCCTTCGGCGTGCGTCAACACACCGCGAGGATCGCGCATAAAGGCATCAATGCCAGCAATGCTGGTGGTCAGGATTCTGGAGGACATAACACTTTCTCAACTGATTACTACGGGCGTGATTGAGGGTTATGGTAGCACAGAGAGAGGAGAGGAAAGGAGAGGATTTCCCCGGCGGCGTTACGCTTACCGGGGCTAAAATCTCAGGGGCTGGTTACGCGATGATGTTCAGCGTCACGTCGATATTACCGCGCGTCGCGTTAGAGTACGGACAGACGATATGCGCCGCATCCACCAGTTTTTTGGCTTCCGCTGCGTCCATCCCTTCAACGTGGATGTTCAGCTTCGCTTCGATACCAAAACCGGTTGGCAGCGGGCCAATCCCCACTTCGCCTTCAATAAAGGCGTCTTTTGGCAGAGCGAATTTGTCGCGTCCCGCAACGAACTTCATTGCGCCCAGGAAGCAGGCGGAGTAGCCCGCAGCGAACAGCTGTTCAGGGTTGGTTACTTCACCCCCCATGCCGCCCATCTCTTTTGGCACACCCAGTTTGACATCCAGAACGCCATCGGAAGACGTTGCGCGGCCATCACGGCCTCCGGTTGCTTTGGCTTTGGCAGTGTAGACAACTTTTTCTAAAGACATGGCAGGTTCCTCACCTTACGTTTATATGCGCTATTAAATAGCGCACGATGTATTAAGTTAAAATCAGACGCGTAAAGTATAGCCTTACGCGCGATGCAGCTGTTGGCGCAAAAGTTCGAGCTGTTGCTTGAGCGCCAGCATGGTGTCGGTATCACACTGCGCTGCACAACCCACGGCATGGGGTATCGTCACGGCCTGCTGTTGCAGCGCCCGACCCGCGTCGCTCAGGGTGACGGCGACCTGACGCTCATCCTGACGGGAGCGCTGGCGGAAGATCAATCCTGCGCTTTCCAGGCGTTTCAGCAGGGGAGTCAGCGTGGCGGAATCCAGGAACAGCCGCTCGCCAATGTCTGACACCGTAATATCATCCTGCTCCCACAGCACCAGCATCACCAGGTATTGCGGGTAGGTCAGGTTAAGCGGCGCCAGCAGTTGCCGGTACAGCTTGTTAAGCGCCAGATTTGCCGAATAGAGGGCAAAACAGAGCTGGTTATCCAGCAGAAGCGCGTTGGTGGTGTCGTTCGTTTTTGCGTCCATGAAATGAATATAGATAGCGCACGATACAATTGCAAGCGATTTTATTATACGCGTGGACGTTTGCGGTAAAGCCATAATCCGGGGATCGACAGGCCGATGGAGAGCGCGCCCACAATTGACGAGGCTTTAAGGAAGTTGCTCAGAAGCAGGATCATCTGCGGTTCGCTATAGCCAAAGTGGCTGATTTTGACGGCGGAGATCATTGCCGTATAGGCTGAAATGCCCGGGAACATAGGGATTACCGCCGCCACGGTGAACACCTTCGGGTGCGCCAGATACCAGCGGGACCACTGAATACCGATACTGCCGACCAGCATGGAGGCGATAAACGTCGACCATTCGATATTAAAGCCTGCGGTCATCATGATCATACGTGAGCCGTGGCCAATGGCACCCAGCAGCGCACACCAGGGTAATGCACGCTGTGGGACGTTAAACACCATCGCAAAGCCAACGGCAGGAAGGGCTGCCAGGAGCATGTCCTGCGCCAGTGCGAGCAGAAAATCCATCACGCCCATCCGCGTAACCCCCAGAGTGTCATGGCCATTACCACCCCGATACAGGTCGCCAGCGTCAGCAGGCTGGCTATCGCCCAGCGCGCCAGACCGGTGTTGATGTGGCCTTTGAACATATCAGCAACGGCATTGATTAAGGGAAAACCCGGCACCAGCAGCAATACGCTGGCGGCCATCGCAACAGTAGGCGTGCTGGCGAAGTAAGGCTGGCGCAAAAGAAGGCCGGATACGGTTGTCGCCACGAACGCCGTGATGCAGAAGTTAATTTGCGGATGCAGTTGCCTGTGCGTCAACAACTGGCGGACATACATCGCGATGCTGCTGGCAAAGAAGGTCACGACAGCGCCGTCCCAGCCGCCCGCGTTGAGTTTGCAGAAGCAGGCGCAGGAGAGTCCCACCATCAGCACAACCAGCCAGCGTGGATACCGGAGAGGTTTGATCTGGTTGAAGCGTTTCTCTATCTCCCGCAGATCGAGCAGCTTGTGTTCGGCAAGGATCACGATGTGCTGCACTTCCGTCACGACGTGCATGTTAATGCCGCGGTCATGATTTTTACGGGTAGAGGTCAGGCACTGTCCGTCTTTAATGGTGGTCAGCACAATGGCATTTGACGAGATGGAGCTCTCGACGCTGTCCATCCCCAGCGCCAGCCCAAGGCGTGTGGAAAGTTCTTCGACGAGGGCGCTTTCTGCCCCGTGTTGTAAGAGAAAAAGCCCGCACTGAATACATAGCCGCGTGGTAGCACGTTGCGTAGACCGATCTGCCTGCATGAAACGCCCTGAAGAGTAGAGAGATTGCTTACTTTTAACACAAAGTGCAGGACCCTTTGCGCTGGGCCAGATCAACATTTGTGCGATCAGTTCGCGTGACCAGCATGGCGAAAAACCGCATTTTTATTTATTAAATGAATATGAGATGGGGATTTATAAAAACAATATATTAAGTAATTCTAATTTCATATTTTCGTTCTTTTCACGCAACCTGAATTAAATTTTTGTGGTCTTTATGCGATATTAAGCCTGTATTGGGCGTTTCTTAACCCATGTGACATTTCTTCTGGTTTGCGAGTATTAAGCCGTTTTGTACTTAAGGATGCAAACGTGTTTAACCTCGTAGGGTTAGTTCGTTCTTAAATAATGAATTCAAGACAGGGAGGGTCTATGTTGCCATTGAATGGTAAACACGGAGTGGTGATTAGTAGAGTGCCGGTTATGCAAAATGGGTTAGGTGGCGTCATGTCGCGTCATTTTCCCGATTTTGAGATAACGTACTGCCGTTCGATGCAGGAGTTGACGCTACTTCAGTTGCGTCGCGCCGGGGTCGTTATTGCCGATATTTCGGGTGAGTATCGCAATCCTCGCGGCACGCTTGAGCAGTATTATGGATTAATGAATCAGTATCGGGATATTCACTGGATATTCCTTGTCTCGCGTCCCCTTTATCCGCTTGCAGTAGAACTTCTTATGCGCCCGGAAAGCACGCTGCTTTCAGATATGGAGCCTATTGAAGGCGTCATAAACGCTATTCGCGCGGGCAGTGAACGTGCCGAGCGAATAAGCCAGACGTTATTAATACCGGAAACGCCCGATATTGAAGAGGAGAGTGAGCAAATGATTGCACTCACTCACTCTGAACGCAAGGTGTTGCGTTTACTCGGTAAAGGTTGGGGAATCAACCAAATTGCCACGCTGCTGAATAAAAGTAATAAAACGATCAGTGCACAGAAAAACAGTGCAATGCGTCGCTTATCACTTCGCAGTAATGCCGATATGTACGCGTGGATAAGCAGTACCCAGGGAATGCGAGAACTCAGTTTAATGTCGGCTTATGGAGAGTTTGAGGAATGGAAAAGACCACTGCAACAAGACATATCGCCGTCATCGAAAGCTGCTCAATGAGCGCTGTGGGGCTAAAGCATCTCTTTGCGATGCCCGCCCTGAGCCATTACCAGGTGCACCTGTTTAGCAGATTCGCCAGTTTTAAAGCCGCGCTCTCGGATATCTCATTTTATGCGGTTATCTATTCATTGTCTGATGAGCGTGAAGAGCGGAGAAACTGTCTGGCCTGTTTACGGGATCTCACCTTCACCCATAGCGACGTCCAGCGTATCGTGCTGGCCTCAGACGAAATGGAGGCGAGGCTGGTCAGCCATCTTTCGCCTTCTCGCTTGCATGGGATAATCAGTAAATCGGTTCCGCTGAAGCAGCTCATGGAGGGGCTGGAGACATTACTCAGCGAAACGCATCAGGTGAATGACAACATGTACAATCACTGGTGTGTGAGCCAGAATCGTATGTTAAGCCCAACCGAAAGGGCGATTCTGCGTTATATGTCATCGGGTTTTTCAATCCCTGAAATTGCGGCGCAGCTTGAACGTAATATTAAAACTATCCGGGCGCATAAGTTTAACGCCATGGTAAAGCTGGGCGTCAATTCTGACGTGGGATTACTGGATGCGGCGGATATCCTGGCGCATCTCCCTGCCCGGGAAGTTCGTCGTTCCGCTCTCACCGTTCCTTCTTTCTCTTAGCGTTAAAGGGTGCGCCAGCGTTCTTCTGGCGCACCGTTCAAATGCAAACATCCACCCATTTTGCTGCGGTCAGTTCTGCCATTCTGTCGGGCGAAATACGCACCGCACTGTGGATGGCACCCGCTGCGGGTAACACTTCCGCGTATTGTTTTAATGTGATGTCACAGTAAACAGAGAGCGGATTTTCCAGTCCGAAAGGGCAGACGCCGCCAACAGGATGACCTGTCAGGGTGACCACCTCATCGCTGCTGAGCATGCGGGCTTTTGCGCCGAATGTCTCTTTGAGCTTTTTGTTATCCAGACGCGCATCACCTTTTGCAACCACCAGAATCACGTCATTTTTAATTTTCAGTGATAGCGTTTTGGCAATCTGGCCGGGTTCAACGTTGTGCGCGGCAGCAGCAAGGGCAACAGTCGCTGTGCTTTGGTTAAGCTCAATGATCTCTATATCCGGAGCGTGTTCGGCAAAAAACTGTTGTACAGACTGCAAACTCATTGATTCCTCCTGACAAATATCCTGCGTAATCTGTCATAAGAATTTAGTCGCTGTAAATATCCCTTAAGTAACAAATATCCGTCAGGGGCGATTTCTGGATCGCCTTCACATTCACAGAAACCGGTTACAGTAACCGGTTGCAGAGCGTGATGCAGAGATTAATACTAAGTGTGTAACTTCCCCTGTATCTAATAATAAGAGCTAATTATGAAACCATTCCGTTTGAGCAGTACCGCAGGTACACGATCCGGCAAGGTTGTGACGCTGATGTATGGAACAACGTGTGACGTGAGAGCGTCCAAAACGAACGTCTGACAGGAGATCTGCTATGTCTGCCAACCACGCTGCATTTAATCTGATTTTCCGCTTCGTTGAAAATTATGTCAGCCCTATTGCCGGGCGCATCTCTTCCCAGCGTCACGTTATGGCTATTCGTGACGGGTTTATCTCAGCGATGCCATTTATGATTGTGGGCTCGTTTTTATTAGTATTCGCTTACCCGCCTTTTTCGCCTGATACCACCTGGGGTTTTGCTCGCGCCTGGCTGGATATGGCGAAGCAGTTTGAAGGTCAAATTCTGACGCCGTTTGATATGACAATGGGGGTGATGTCCCTTTATATCTGTGCGGCTATCGCCTACAACCTCGGCAAACATTACGTTAAAACCCATCAGCTGGATCCGTTCATGTGCGCGATGCTATCGCTGATGGCGTTCCTGCTGGTCGCCGCCCCTAAAACCAAAGGCGCTTTGCCGGTCGATAGCCTGGGAGGGACCGGTATTTTCACCGCGATTCTGGTGGCGATCTATTGCGTTGAGATGATGCGTTTCCTGAAAGCACACAATATCGGGATCCGCCTTCCAGACCAGGTTCCTCCGATGATCAAAAACTCGTTTGACCTGCTGATCCCGGTGCTGGTAGTGGTGCTCACGCTCTACCCGCTGAGCCTGCTGATCCAGTCGCAGTTCGGTATGCTGATCCCACAGGCCATCATGTCGATATTCAAACCGCTGGTCTCTGCGGCTGACTCGCTGCCTGCGATCCTGCTGGCGGTGCTGATTGGCCACCTGCTGTGGTTTGCCGGGATCCACGGCGCGGCGATTGTCTCCGGGATGCTGCAAATGTTCTGGCTGACAAACCTGGGGGCGAACCAGACCGCGCTAGCGGCGAGCCAGCCTTTGCCACACATCTTTATGGAAGCCTTCTGGACGTTCTTTATCGTTATCGGCGGATCGGGGGCGACGATGGGGCTGGTGTTCTGCTATCTGCGTAGCCGCTCCGCGCACCTGCGCTCCATTGGACGCCTGAGCGTGGTGCCAAGCATTTTCAATATCAATGAACCGGTGATTTTCGGTACGCCGATTGTGATGAACCCGGTGTTCTTTATTCCTTTCCTGCTGGCGCCGATGGTTAATGCCGTGCTGGCATGGGCAGCGATGAAGTTTGATCTGATTGGCCGCGTGATTTCCGTTGTGCCGTGGACGGCACCGGCTCCGGTTGGTGCCGCCTGGGCGCTGGGCTGGGATTTCCGTGCAGCCATTCTGGTGCTGGTTTTGGCCTGCGTTTCCGCCATTATCTATTTCCCGTTCTTTAAGGTGTACGAGAAACAGTTGCTTCAGCAGGAAGCGGAAGAAGCACAGCGTAATGAGGAAGAGGAAAATCAGCAGGTCGCTTAGGTAAAAGCAAAACGGCAACGCGAGTTGCCGTTTAATGACCACCAGAGCCGTATGTTCCCCCTCACCCCAGCCCTCTCCCTCAAGGAAGAGGTGGGCCTCCTGTGCAGGCATTAGCCCTGTGGGAGAGGGGGCCAGACTACTTAAGCGTGCAATCGCCGCACTGCTGGACATCCGGCAAACGGTAGCGCTGACAGCAGGTACGACGCACCAGAAGTCCCTCACGCGGAACCACGGTGCGGTAAAGAGGGTTATCCCGTCCATCCGACAGCTGTCTGGCAAAGAAACAGCTCTGACGCAGCGCATCCACTTTCTCGTCGCCGAGCAGCGGCTTCATCTCCGTTAAATACCAGTGGATAAGATACCCGGTATTACTCCAGATCAGTTTGCCGTTAATCTCTCCCGTCGCTTCCAGCGCATCAATGACCGGAACCAGCGCTCTTGTAATCAGCCGTTCCATACGCGCCTGCGCTGACAGGTGCCTCGCGCTCGGATCTTCGTGTACATCAATCCAGAAACAGGCAGCGCGGCCGGTCTCATGAAATTCAACGTGGAAATGTTCCGACGAGAGATCGAGCATCGTTTCCTGGGTCAACAGGGCCAGCATGACAGGCGGCACCATCAGTCCGATATACCACTGTGCCCAGAGGGATAACAGCGGTTTGTTTTCCCGCGTCAGCGTCGGTTGGTTACGATAAATATGGTCGGAATAGGTTGCCAGCAGTGACCGCAGCTCGGCAGGGCGTTGCCACTCAGTCAGCGTCTGAGCATGATGCGGAGGCGCTTCATCCAGTTTGATGAAATCCAGCAGATGGGCGCGCGTTACGGCAATTTTTTCCCGAATGGCATCCGCAAGCGTCGTTTCCCCGGCGGAGAGTGGAGCTCGCCAGAGCAGGGGCTCAACGATGTGTGCGGTACGAGTCGCCATAGTGTGGATTACAAATCTAAATGATAATGATTGCCAATCCTAACTATAGATAAAACCGAGCGCAAGCGTTTTATCCTGGCGCTGTGAGGGCGGTTTCAGGCGGTATGAAGCTCGTCGCTCAGCAGAATGCTGTTGCGTCCCATATGCTTGGCTTCATAGAGGGCTTTATCGGCTTTCGCCAGCGCGCCTTCAACGTCTTCACCCTCGAACATGGCGATGCCGATGCTGATGGTCACGTTAGTGGCGACGCTTTCGTTAAACATATGGGGGATTTTAAGATCGTATACCTTCTGACGTATGCGTTCTGCCGTCTGGCGCGCTTGCTCCAGCCGGATATTACTCAACAGCACCATAAATTCTTCCCCGCCAAACCGGGCGACAACATCGCGTGAGCGCACGGCGTCGCGGATCGCAGCCGAGACCCTGATCAAGGCCTGATCGCCCATCATATGGCCATAATGGTCGTTGTAGGCTTTGAAGTGGTCGATATCCATCAGCAGCACGAAGTGCTCGCCAGCGTCAGGCCTGGGAAGATTCTCCAGCCGGCTTTGCAGCCCGCGACGGTTATACAGGCCGGTGAGCGGGTCCATCATGCTGAGATCGGTCAGGGTTTCCCGCTCCTCCAGCAGTTCGGAAAGCAGCTCCTGGGCGAATCGGTCATTGCGCCGCTGAAGAACATGATGGATACCAATGGCGACCACCGGCAGCGCGAAAAAATAGGCCATTCTCAGCCAGTTTTCGGACGGGCTAAGCCACAGGCAGGATATAAAAGCGGGAAATGAATGTAACGTAAAGGCTTTAATATTACTCGCGAACGCCAGAGACCCTATAAAAAGCACTGTTAATAGCGCCATCATTAAATAGGTCGCGTGATCGTGCGTGATTAACAGAAATTTAGAGACGATCTGCCAGGCCCATAAAAGACCAAAAATAGCTGAAACAACAGGGATATTTATTTTTCGCGTGCTGTTTTTCCAGTGCCAGATAAGTAAGCCTGTGCTGATAGTCAGTACGGCAAACAGCGGGACTGATAACACACGCACGGAATAGAGAGGGTTTGTTACCGAGAACAATGCTGATGCGGCGTTCAGAAATAAAAACAAACGTAAAGATAGCTGATATTTCTTGTTGACTAAAGACAGCCAGGATTGTGATGTCATATGCGTGCGTTTTTATTAAAACTCAATTAAAACAATGAGCAAGGTGTTGTTATGTAATATTGGTCGCTACAAAATTGAATTTTTATTATCAGAAAAACTTTATCGGAAGTTAACAGGTGGGCAATTTATCACCTTACACATTCTCTGTCATTATGGGAAAGCAATTGCTGGCGCAATTTCTTACCTCGTATGCTGACAAGTGATAATTACTATCATATGATACTGGTTATCATTATCAGTGCGAGAGGTGAAACCATGTTGAGCAAAGCGCTGGGAAGTGGGTGGGGAATATTGCTGCCTGGTTCCATTATCGGTGGGCTGATGTTTGCCGATCTCCCCATTGACGTCTGGAAAGCAATGATTGTTTCAGGCTTGCTGGTGACATCCGCGATGATCTGGCACAAACAGTTACGGCATTACGTGCTGCTGCCATCATGCGTTGCGCTAATCAGTGGACTGCTGGTGATTATGATGAGTTTGAAATAAAAGGGAAAAAGAAGAGGCACTGCTGAGGGGATGTAAGATAATTGGTGCGAGGGGGGGGACTTGAACCCCCACGTCCGTAAGGACACTAACACCTGAAGCTAGCGCGTCTACCAATTCCGCCACCTTCGCACAGTCATCTTACTGGTTTGATATCGCCTCGTTGGTGCGAGGGGGGGGACTCGAACCCCCACATCCTAAGGACACTAACACCTGAAGCTAGCGCGTCTACCAATTCCGCCACCTTCGCCCAGTGCGAGCAATATCAACGTGATTTATGGTGCGAGGGGGGGGACTTGAACCCCCACGTCCGTAAGGACACTAACACCTGAAGCTAGCGCGTCTACCAATTCCGCCACCTTCGCATACCATCGACACTGTAAAAGTATCGTAACCACGGAGGCGCATTCTAGATGTTTTCAGCTTTACGTCAACAGAAAATTGCGCACGTTGTTTTGATTGCTGCAAAAATGGGCGATGGCAGCGTCAGCCATCGCCGGACAGGGGGGATTACTTTTTCGCCTGGCGCGTCATCACGGTGCGATAGACCTTAAAGCGGCCCGTCTGGGCGATCACTTCGTGGAAACCAAAGGTTTCATCCAGCACTTTCGGGTACGCGAGGAAGGCGTTCGCCACGATACGCAGCTCACCGCCGCTGTTGAGGTGACGGGTTGCGCCACGGATCAGCGTTTGCGCCGCTTCAAGGCTGGTCTCCATTCCGTCGTGGAACGGCGGGTTAGAGATGATCATGTCAAAGCGACCGGTCACGTCGGAGAAGACGTTGCTGGCAAACACGTCGCCTTCAATGCCATTCGCCGCAAGCGTGGCGCGGCTGGCTTCTACCGCCGGGGCGCTCACGTCACACAGGGTTAAACGCACTTTTGGTGAGTGGCTGGCGAGAACCGTGGACAGCACGCCCGCGCCACAGCCGACGTCCAGCACCTTGCCCTTGGTGTGAGGCGTCAGGGTGGACAGCAGCAGCTTACTGCCCGTATCGAGCGCGTCACGGCTGAACACACCCGGCAGGGTTTTAATGGTCAGGCCATCAAGCTGGTACTCGTCCCAGAAGGCGTCGGCATCGAAGGTGGTCTGTTTTTCCAGACGACCATGGTACAGGCCGCAGCGACGGGCGCTGTCGATTTTCGTCAGCGGCGCCCAGGCTTCGAGCATCTGCTCTGCGCTACGCACCCCGCTGCGGTTCTCACCGACAACAAAAATATCGCAGCCGACCGGCAGCAGAGAAAGCAGGTTCATCAGCTGGAACTGGGCTTCCGGTTTGTTTTTCGGCCAGTAGTAAATGAGCGTATCGCAGTCAGCAATATCGCTCTGCTCCGCCGCCAGGCTAAAGCGCGCGCGCTCGCCCATCTGGCGGCTCAGCACCTGCCAGTGGTGATAGTACTGGGTGTGGGCACGGCTTTCAGCACAGTCGAAACGCGCGGGCAGGTCATCCTGCATATCTCCGGCAAACAGAATACGGCTTTCTTCGAAATCATCACTGTGACGCAGCAAGACTTCACTTGCCGGGGTAAATGCAGACATGAATTGTTCCTCAATAAACTCAGGCGGGGATTATAGTAGGTAGATGGCGCAGTTTCGACACATTTGCTATATTTGCGCGCCTGAGAGACAGGAGTTTTCGCTATGACATCCCGACGAGACTGGCAGTTGCAGCAGCTGGGCATCACCCAGTGGGCTTTGCGTCGCCCGACGGCGTTGCGGGGCGAAATAGCCATCTCCATCCCTGCGCATGTCCGCCTGGTGATGGTGGCAGAAGCGCCGCCTGCCCTGAACGAGCCCCTGATTGAGGATGTCCTTCGCAGCCTGAAGGTGACCCACGATCAGGTATTACAGCTGGCGCCCGAAAGCGTCGCGATGCTTCCCCCTGACAGCCGCTGTAACAGCTGGCGAATCGGGGCAGTGGATGAGCTACCTCTTGAAGGAAGCCAGATCAGTTCGCCAGCGCTGGACGAACTGAAAGCCAACCCAAAAGCGCGCAGCGTGCTATGGCAACAAATTTGCGAATATGAACACGATTTCTTCCCTCACGACGGCTGACCTGACCACCGCGTTCGCGATTGAAACCCGCGCCCATGCTTTTCCGTGGAGCGAAAAGACGTTTGCCAGCAATCAGGGCGAACGCTATTTAAATCTCCGCCTGGACGTTGACGGCGCGATGGCTGCGTTCGCCATCACGCAGGTCGTTCTGGACGAGGCGACGCTGTTTAATATTGCGGTCGATCCCGCTTACCAGCGCCGCGGGCTGGGCAGGGAACTGCTTGAGCACCTCATTCGTGAACTGGAAACCCGTGACGTTTTCACCCTGTGGCTGGAGGTGCGCGCGTCCAATGTCGCCGCCATCGCGCTCTATGAAAGCTTAGGCTTCAACGAGGCGACTATCCGCCGTAACTACTACCCCACCGCAGAGGGACGTGAAGACGCCATTATCATGGCTCTGCCGATTGGATAACGAAAATAAGGTTGTAACGATGAAATGGGACTGGATTTTCTTTGATGCCGACGAAACGCTGTTTACGTTTGACTCGTTCGGCGGCCTACAGCGGATGTTTCTCGACTATAGCGTGACGTTCACCGCGGAAGATTTTCAGGACTATCAGGCGGTGAACAAACCGCTGTGGGTGGATTACCAGAACGGAGCCATCACCGCGTTACAGCTTCAGCATCAGCGGTTTGACGTGTGGGCTGAACGGTTAAACGTCAGTCCTGGGGTGCTGAATGAGGCCTTCCTGAATGCCATGGCAGATATCTGCGCGCCGCTGCCTGGCGCCGTTTCTCTGCTGGATTCGCTGAAAGGGAAGGTGAAGCTTGGGATCATCACCAACGGCTTTACCGCGCTTCAGCAGATCCGCCTTGAACGCACCGGCCTGCGCGATCATTTCGACGCGCTGGTGATCTCCGAAGAGGTGGGCGTGCCGAAGCCGGATCCGCGTATTTTCGATTATGCGCTGGCGCAAGCGGGCAATCCTGACCGCGATCGCGTGCTGATGGTGGGGGATACGGCAGAATCTGATATTCTGGGAGGTATGAGATCGGGCCTGTCGACCGTCTGGCTTAATGCGCATGGCCGCACGCTGCCGGAAGGCATCGAGCCGACCTGGACCGTAACGTCATTGAACGAACTGGAGCAGCTCCTGTGTAAACAATGATTGCCTGCCCCCTGTTGATGGGTAAAATAGCCGCATTTTTCGTATTCCATGATGCGCGGCCTGCTGCCGCGCTTACCTAAGAAGAATTGATTATGACGTTGTCTCCTTATCTGCAAGAGGTGGCCAAACGCCGCACTTTTGCCATTATCTCGCACCCGGATGCCGGTAAAACGACCATCACTGAGAAGGTGTTGCTGTTCGGACAGGCGATCCAGACCGCGGGTACCGTTAAAGGCCGTGGCTCCAGCCAGCATGCGAAATCCGACTGGATGGAGATGGAAAAGCAGCGTGGTATTTCGATTACCACCTCCGTGATGCAGTTCCCGTATCACGACTGCCTGGTGAACCTGCTGGACACCCCGGGGCACGAAGACTTCTCCGAAGATACCTACCGTACGCTGACGGCGGTGGACTGCTGCCTGATGGTGATCGACGCCGCGAAAGGTGTTGAAGATCGTACCCGCAAGCTGATGGAAGTCACCCGTCTGCGCGATACGCCAATCCTCACCTTTATGAACAAACTCGACCGTGACATCCGTGACCCGATGGAGCTGATGGATGAAGTGGAAAACGAGCTGAAGATTGCCTGCGCGCCAATCACCTGGCCGATTGGCTGCGGCAAGCTGTTCAAAGGGGTTTACCACCTCTATAAAGACGAAACCTACCTGTACCAGACCGGCAAGGGCCACACCATTCAGGAAGTCCGCATTGTGAAAGGTCTGGACAACCCGGAGCTGGACGCCGCTGTCGGTGAAGAGCTGGCCGCCCAGCTGCGCGATGAGCTGGAGCTGGTTAAAGGCGCGTCGCACGAGTTCGACAGAGAGCTGTTCCTGAGCGGTGAAATTACCCCGGTCTTCTTCGGTACCGCACTCGGCAACTTCGGCGTTGACCATATGCTCGACGGTCTGGTGGAGTGGGCCCCGCAGCCGATGCCGCGTAAAACCGACACCCGCGAAGTAGAAGCGAAGGAAGAGAAGTTCTCCGGCTTCGTCTTTAAAATTCAGGCCAACATGGATCCGAAACACCGCGACCGCGTCGCCTTTATGCGCGTGGTCTCCGGTAAGTACGAGAAGGGCATGAAGCTGCGTCAGGTCCGTATCGGTAAAGACGTGGTGATCTCCGACGCGCTGACCTTCATGGCGGGCGACCGTTCGCATGTAGAAGAGGCCTATCCGGGTGACATCATTGGTTTACACAACCACGGCACCATTCAGATTGGCGATACCTTCACGCAGGGCGAGATGATGAAGTTCACCGGTATCCCGAACTTCGCGCCGGAACTGTTCCGCCGCATTCGCCTGCGCGATCCGCTGAAGCAGAAGCAGCTGCTGAAAGGCCTGGTCCAGCTTTCCGAAGAGGGCGCGGTACAGGTGTTCCGCCCCATCGCCAACAACGATCTGATCGTAGGCGCGGTGGGTGTGCTCCAGTTCGACGTGGTGGTTGCCCGTCTTAAGAGCGAGTACAACGTGGAAGCGATTTACGAATCGGTAAACGTGGCGACCGCCCGCTGGGTTGAATGTTCAGACGTGAAGAAATTCGAAGAATTTAAACGTAAGAACGAAGTTCAGCTGGCGCTGGACGGTGGCGATAACCTGACCTATATCGCCCCGACTATGGTTAACCTGAACCTGACGCAGGAACGTTATCCTGATGTTCAGTTCCGCAAAACGCGCGAGCATTAATTCCCTCTCAGAGCACGGCTGCCGCCGTGCTCTTCTTTAATTCCTGTGTTATTAAACCCTTGCGGAATGTTCTTAATTCACCGCAATTTTTCGCTATTCGTTCGTTTTTTCCCCAATTCTGAATGCACCCCTCTGATTGTGATCTATATTTAACTCAGTGTTTAGCACCGGGCGTGGATGAATTAACTGTTCAATGCATGTCCACTGGTTCTCCATTTTGCCCCGGTGTTAATTCGCAATATATAAAACCAAGATTTAGGGAAGTATGTCGCCCAAATAACGGGCAAAACACAGGAATAAATCGATGAATATGACAAGACTGAAGATTTCTAAAACTCTGCTGGCTGTAACGTTGGGTAGTGTCCTGGTAAGCGGTTCTGCTCTGGCGGAATCCAGCACCATGGATAAAGCGCAAAGTTCCGCCAATACCGCAGGGGAAAAAATCGATAGCTCTATGAATAAAGTCGGTAATTTCATGGATGACAGCTCAATCACAGCAAAAGTGAAAGCCGCACTGGTGGATCACGAATCCATTAAGAGCACCGATATTTCTGTTAAAACCGACAACAAGGTTGTCACCCTGAGCGGTTTCGTTGAAAGCCAGACCCAGGCTGAAGAAGCCGTTAAAGTGGCGAAAGGCGTTGAGGGCGTAAGCTCCGTCAGCGACAAACTGCACGTACGTGACAGCAAAGAATCGTCGGTGAAGGGCTATGCCGGAGATGCAGCAACTACCAGCGAAATCAAAGCTAAACTGTTAGCTGACGACATCGTGCCATCCCGTATGGTGAAAGTTGAAACCACCGATGGTGTGGTCCAGCTGTCCGGTACGGTTGAGAATCAGGCACAAAGCGATCGTGCCGAGTCAATTGCGAAAGCTATTGATGGTGTGAAAAGCGTCAAAAACGATCTGAAAACGAAGTAAAGCAGTACCACTCGCCCGTCTGGCTGAAAACCGCGGGCGAAATAAAAACGATTCTGGAAAAGCCGGTGAGTGACCTGAGCGCTCACGTTTAGCGGCCGACATTAACTATGGTAAAGGAGAGGCTTATGTTTCGTTGGGGCATTATATTTCTGGTTATCGCGTTAATTGCCGCCGCATTGGGCTTTGGTGGACTGGCGGGTACCGCGGCATGGGCAGCGAAAATTGTCTTCGTCGTCGGTATTATTCTGTTCCTGGTCAGCCTGTTTACGGGTCGACGTCGCCCGTAGCAAACGCAATATTTACTAAACAAACTCAAGCCAGTCCTCGTGACTGGCTTTTTCTCGTTTGAGAACCACCGGGAAAGTGCGTTACTGTGTCTCATCAAAATAATGAAAACAGGAAGGCAGAGGTGGGGCAACGAATTCCCGTTACGCTCGGCAATATTGCGCCGCTGACGTTAAAACCGTTTCATGCAGGCCAGCTGGCGCTGGTCTGTGAAGGGGGCGGGCAGCGCGGTATTTTTACCGCTGGCGTGCTCGACGAATTTATGCGCGCGCAATTCAACCCGTTCGATCTCTATTTCGGCACCTCTGCCGGGGCGCAGAACCTCTCCGCCTATGTCTGCAACCAGCCCGGCTATGCGCGCAAAGTGATTATGCGCTACACCACCTCGAAAGAATTCTTCAATCCGGTACGCTTCGTGCGCGGCGGGAACTTGATCGATCTCGACTGGTTACTGGATGCCACCTCCAGCCAGATGCCGCTGGCCATGGATACCGCGTCACGACTGTTCGATACCGGCAAAGAGTTCTGGATGTGCGCCAGCCGTGGCGATGACTATTCGCCGGGTTACTTTTCGCCGCAGAAAGAGAACTGGCTGGATATCATCCGCGCGTCCAGCGCGATCCCGGGATTCTACCGCACCGGCGCGCTGCTGGAGGGGATAAGCTATCTTGACGGCGGTATCAGCGACGCGGTGCCGGTACAGGAGGCGGCGCGGCGCGGGGCAAAAACCATTGTGGTGATCCGCACGGTGCCTTCGCAGATGTATTACACCCCACAGTGGTTTAAGCGGATGGAACGCTGGCTGGGCGACAGCAGCCTGCAACCGCTGGTGAATATCGCGAAGCAGCATGAAACCACCTACGGCGCGATGCAGCGTTTTATTGAAAAACCACCGGGCAAGCTGCGCATTTTTGAAATTTATCCGCCTAAGCCGCTACTGAGCATGGCGCTGGGCAGTCGGCTGCCTGCGTTGCGTATGGATTACAAAACGGGGCGGCTGTGCGGGCGGTACTTCCTGGCGACCGTCGGGAAAATGCTGGCGGAGCAACCGCCTCTTCATCGGCATAAAAGCATCATTTTGCCGCCTGCCGTTGTGGCCAATGACGCGGTGGCGATGCCGCTGGTGGACGCGCCGCAGGCCAACGATGGCTTACTCGATAACGAGGATCTGGCGTGACGCACTGCTTTATCGATACCCATTGCCACTTTGATTTCCCGCCGTTTAGCGGGGAGGAAACATCCAGTATTGCGCGCGCGGCTGAGGCCGGTGTGAGGGCCATTATTGTGCCCGCTATTGAAGCGGCGAGATTCGACAAAGTTCTGGCGCTTGCCCGGGAGCACGATGCGCTGTATGCCGCGCTGGGTCTGCATCCGATCGTTATTGAGCACCATCTTGATGAGCATCTCGACAGGCTGGATGCCACGTTGCAAAACACGGATACGAAGCTGGTCGCCATCGGTGAGATCGGCCTCGATCTCTATCGTGAAGATCCGCAGTTTGAACGCCAGCAGACGATCCTGGACGCGCAGCTCCGGCTGGCGAAGCGCCACGATCTGCCGGTGATCCTCCACTCCAGACGTACCCATGACAAACTGGCGATGCACCTGAAGCGCATCGACGTGCCGCGCAGGGGCGTGGTCCACGGTTTCGCTGGAAGCCTTCAGCAGGCGCAGCGTTTTATCGAGCTGGGCTATAAAATTGGCGTCGGCGGCACCATCACCTATCCGCGTGCCAGCAAAACCCGTGATGTGATGGCGCAGCTTCCGCTGACCTCGCTCCTGCTGGAAACGGATGCGCCTGACATGCCGCTGAATGGTTTTCAGGGCCAGCCCAACCGCCCGGAGCAGGCGGCGCGCGTTTTTGATGTGCTGTGTGAGCTGCGTCAGGAGCCTGAAGATGTGATTGCCAGCGCGCTGCTGGAAAACACCCGCGCGGTCTTCGGCATCACGCTATAGATAAAGGGCCGGGCGGATCACCGTGATCTGCTGCCGTTCCAGGGCCTGCGCCAGCGGCTCGATGTCCTCCGGCGTGGCGCTCCGCCATCGCGCCGCCTCCCCGTAAACCCCATGGGCATGAAACGCATTGATCCGCACCGGAACGTTCCCCAACGCGTGGATCAAAGCGGTCAGCGATGGCAGATGGTGCAGATAATCACACCGATCGGGGATCACCAGCAGGCGTAGCTCCGTCAGGCGATGACGATCGGCCAGCCAGCGGATGCTCTGCTTGATCAGCGTGTTTTCGCGCCCGGTCAGAAAACGGTGATGTTCATTGTCCCAGGCTTTCAGATCCACCATCGCGCCGTCAAACACCGGCAACAGCTTTTGCCAGCCGGTTTCGCTTAACAGGCCGTTACTGTCCACCAGACACGTCAGATGGCGCAGGGACGGATCGGCTTTGATCGCGGTGAACAGCGCAACCACAAACGGCAGCTGCGTGGTGGCCTCACCCCCGCTGACGGTCACGCCCTCAATAAACGGCGCGGACGTGCGAACCCGGGAAAGGATCTCCTCGACGCTATAGCGCTGCGCCATCGGCGTCGCCTGCTGCTGACACAGGTGCAGACAGGTGTCGCACTGCTGACAGTGACTCTCCTGCCACCAGACGCGCCCGGCCTGAATCGTCAGCGCATCATGCGGACAGTGGGGCACGCAGTCGCCGCAGTCGTTGCAGCGCCCTATCGTCCACGGGTTATGGCAGGTTTTGCAGCGCAGGTTACAGCCCTGGAGGAACAGCGCCAGGCGGCTGCCCGGCCCGTCCACGCAGGAGAAGGGGATGACCTGACTAACTAAAGCGCATCTGCTGTTCATGGCTTATCACGCGCGGCTGACGTTCCAGAATACGGGTATTGCGCGCGGCCTCCTCGCCGAGCCAGGTGGTGTTGGTGCGCGAGCCGGCCTCCCGGTATTTCTCCAGATCGGAGAGCCGCACCATATACCCGGTGACGCGTACCAGGTCGTTTCCGGCTACATTCGCGGTGAACTCACGCATACCGGCGTTGAACGCCCCCAGGCACAGCTGCACCACAGCCTGAGGATTGCGTTTAACCGTTTCCTCCAGGGTGAGAATATCGCTGATCCCCGAATGATAGTGTTTATGATGCGGCGCCACGGCCAACAGGTGGCTGACAGGGTCCGGTTCGTCGCCGTACGGCAGACGCGCGCCCGGCGTGGTGCCAGAATCGGAACTGATCCCAGACTGGGCATGCAGCATCGCGCGGTGCTGCCAGCCGTGTTTCACCGGCGTGTTTTCAACAAACGCCGCAAGCTGTTCACTGATGCGGTAGCCCAGCGCATTGGCCTGTTCGTTCTTACCGTAACGACCCGTAATGCCTGCTTTCTCGCACAGTACGTTCACCGCTTCAGCCAGACCGTACATGCCAAACATCGGCACAAAACGATCGGCATCAATCAGCCCCTCTTTCACCAGGAAGCTATTCTCAAAGAAGCCGGATTGTTCATATAAAAAATCGCAGCGCGCATTGATGATCGCGATTTGTTGCTGGCAGTAGTGGGGAAGGGTACGGGTGAAAAAGTCTTCCGGTGAGCGGCTGTGTTCCGCAATCGCTTTCAGGTTAAGGCGCACCAGCGTGCTGCCGCCGCCCGCCAGCGGCAGGGAGTTGTAACAGCTTACCACGCCATAGCGACCTTTTGTGAAAATTTTATCATTCACCGGGCCATTGGAAATATGCGGCTTACTACATTCACAAATGTTTTTCGCCACGCTCAGCAGCAGATCGCCGGGGGTAACATCCGGGTCGTAGATAAAGGTCAGGTTCGGCGCAACCTGCTTCAGTTCGGCATCTGCACGAAGGATGGCTCGGGTGACAGGCGTATCCGCCGGGCCGATATTGGCATGCATAAACGCATCAGGCAGGGTTCTGTCCAGGTAACGCCAGAAACGTTTTATTCGGCTATCGATTTCATCCTGTGTTAGAATTTTAACATAAGGACAGAGTATCTCATCGAGCTGGCCCAGATAGACCGGCATCGATGTGACGGACGGAACATGATGATAAAGGATAGTGAGCAGCGAGAGGGCATCATCCAGATCTTTCGCCCCTTCCAGCTCCAGCCATTCTGAGCCGTTAGCCAGAAATTTAGCGTAGTCCGGCAGCACGTAGCGCGGTTTGTAAGGCGCATGGCCTTCGAACATGTCGCAGATGAATCCCTCGTCCAGCGCGGCGCGGGCCGCCTCTGGCAGAGCGGGATAGGGCAGATTGTTCTCCGCTTCCAGCGCCAGAAAATGACGTTTTTGTTCCGGGGTTAACACCGGGCTGGTCACAATGTGCTGGCAACGTTGTTGCAGGGCGTCGGGCATGTTCACTTCCTTGGTTGTTCTGCGGATGGTGAACGAATTGTAGGAAGCCAGCCTGGTGGCGCTTTTGATCAGACAGGGGATATCGCCGATTTAGTCAGCAATTAACGCGCTAAAGTTTGAAGAAGATCTCATTACAGTAATGCAAATTTGCACACAGTTTTCATTAACTGTGATGAATGTCGAAGTGTGGATGCGGGTGAATGTTAGAATACTCACAGACCCGCAAGGTAAAATTTATACGGCACTGCCGTTGGAGATTGTTATGACCGATTTAACTGCAAGCAGCCTGCGCGCGTTGAAACTGATGGACCTGACCACCCTGAACGATGACGACACCAATGAAAAAGTCATCGCCCTGTGCCATCAGGCGAAAACGCCAGTGGGTAACACCGCCGCCGTCTGTATCTACCCGCGCTTTATCCCGATTGCCCGCAAAACGCTGAAAGAGCAGGGCACGCCGGACGTGCGCATTGCCACCGTAACCAACTTCCCGCACGGCAATGACGATATCGACATCGCGCTGGCAGAAACCCGCGCGGCGATTGCGTACGGCGCAGACGAAGTTGACGTGGTATTCCCGTACCGCGCGCTGATCGCCGGCAACGAGCAGGTCGGTTTTGACCTGGTGAAAGCCTGTAAAGACGCGTGTGCGGCGGCAAATGTGCTGCTTAAAGTGATCATCGAAACCGGCGAGCTGAAAGAAGAGGCGCTGATTCGTAAAGCGTCTGAAATCTCTATCAAAGCGGGCGCAGACTTCATTAAAACCTCTACCGGTAAAGTGCCGGTCAACGCTACCCCGGAAAGTGCACGCATCATGATGGAAGTCATCCGTGATATGGGCGTGTCCAAAACCGTTGGCTTCAAACCGGCGGGCGGCGTGCGTACCGCGGAAGACGCGCAGCAGTTCCTGGCGATTGCCGACGAGCTGTTCGGCGCCGACTGGGCGGACTCCCGCCACTACCGCTTCGGCGCGTCCAGCCTGCTGGCCAGCCTGTTGAAAGCGCTGGGTCACGGTGACGGTAAGAGCGCAAGCAGCTACTAAGTTGAATTGCCGGGTGGCGCTACGCTAACCCGGCCTACAGGATCGTGGGGCGGGTCAACATACCCGCCGCCATTCACCCGATTCCGCATGGAGGTTACCGTGTTTCTCGCACAAGAAATTATTCGTAAAAAACGTGATGGTCATGCATTAAGCGACGAAGAAATCCGCTTCTTTATCAACGGCATTCGTGATAACACCATCTCTGAAGGGCAGATTGCGGCTCTGGCGATGACCATTTTCTTCCACGATATGTCGATGCCTGAGCGCGTGTCGCTGACCATGGCGATGCGAGATTCAGGAACCGTTCTGGACTGGAAAAGCCTCAACCTCAACGGCCCGATTGTGGACAAACACTCCACCGGCGGCGTGGGCGACGTGACTTCCCTGATGCTTGGCCCGATGGTGGCGGCCTGCGGCGGTTACATCCCGATGATTTCCGGGCGCGGCCTGGGTCATACCGGCGGTACGCTCGACAAACTGGAAGCCATTCCGGGCTTCGATATCTTCCCGGATGACAACCGCTTCCGCGACATTATTAAAGACGTTGGCGTGGCGATTATCGGCCAGACCAGCTCTCTTGCTCCGGCAGACAAGCGTTTCTACGCGACGCGTGACATTACCGCGACCGTAGACTCCATCCCGCTGATCACCGCCTCTATCCTTGCCAAAAAACTGGCGGAAGGTCTGGATGCGCTGGTGATGGATGTGAAAGTGGGCAGCGGCGCGTTTATGCCGACCTATGAACTCTCTGAGGCGCTGGCTGAAGCGATTGTTGGCGTTTCCAACGGCGCGGGCGTGCGCACCACCGCACTGCTGACGGATATGAACCAGGTGCTGGCCTCCAGCGCCGGTAACGCGGTTGAAGTCCGCGAGGCCGTGCAGTTCTTAACAGGCGAATACCGTAACCCGCGTCTGTTCGACGTCACCATGGCGCTGTGCGTTGAGATGCTTATCTCCGGCAAGCTTGCCAAAGACGATGCGGAAGCCCGCGCGAAGCTTCAGGCGGTGCTGGACAACGGCAAAGCGGCGGAGATCTTTGGTCGGATGGTGGCGGCGCAGAAAGGCCCGACCGACTTCGTGGAAAACTACGCGAAATACCTGCCCACCGCGATGCTCAGCAAAGCGGTCTATGCGGACAGCGAAGGCTTTGTCTCGGCTATGGATACCCGCGCGCTCGGCATGGCTGTCGTGTCTATGGGCGGCGGTCGTCGTCAGGCATCGGACACCATTGATTACAGCGTCGGCTTTACCGATATGGCCCGTCTGGGCGACAGCGTTGACGGCCAACGTCCGCTGGCGGTGATCCACGCGAAAGACGAAGCCAGCTGGCAGGACGCGGCGAAAGCGGTGAAGGCGGCAATATCTCTTGACGATAAAGCACCGGAAACCACACCGACGGTCTATCGTCGTATCACTGAATAGCGGTATACTGATCTGATCGCATTTTTATGAAGCACTAAGTACGGAGAACAATTATGAAACGTGCATTTATTATGGTGCTGGACTCATTCGGCATCGGCGCAACCGAAGATGCAGAACGATTTGGTGACGTGGGTTCCGATACCCTGGGTCACATCGCGGAAGCCTGTGCAAAAGGCGAAGCGGACAACGGTCGTAAAGGCCCTCTGAACCTGCCAAACCTGACCCGTCTGGGGCTGGTAAAAGCGCATGAAGGCTCTACCGGTAAGATCGCAGCCGGTATGGACGGTAACGCGGAAGTCGTGGGCGCCTACGCGTGGGCGCACGAGCTCTCTTCCGGGAAAGATACTCCGTCCGGTCACTGGGAAATTGCCGGCGTGCCGGTGCTGTTTGACTGGGGTTACTTCTCCGATCACGAGAACAGCTTCCCGCAGGAGCTGCTTGATAAGCTGGTGAAGCGCGCCAACCTGCCGGGCTACCTCGGCAACTGCCACTCTTCCGGTACCGTGATTCTGGATCAGCTCGGCGAAGAGCACATGAAAACCGGCAAGCCGATTTTCTACACCTCTGCTGACTCCGTGTTCCAGATTGCCTGCCATGAAGAGACGTTTGGCCTGGATAAACTGTACGAGCTGTGCGAAATCGCCCGTGAAGAGCTGACCGAAGGCGGCTACAACATTGGCCGCGTTATCGCGCGTCCGTTTATCGGCGACAAAGCGGGTAACTTCCAGCGTACCGGCAACCGTCACGATCTGGCCGTGGAGCCACCGGCGCCGACCGTGCTGCAAAAACTCGTCGACGAGAAAGACGGTCACGTAGTTTCCGTGGGTAAAATCGCGGACATTTACGCCAACTGCGGCATTACCAAAAAGGTTAAAGCGACCGGTCTGGATGCGCTGTTCGACGCCACCATCAAAGAGATGAAAGAAGCGGGCGATAAGACCATTGTCTTCACCAACTTCGTGGACTTCGACTCCTCCTGGGGCCACCGTCGCGACGTCGCCGGATATGCTGCGGGTCTGGAGCTGTTTGACCGCCGTCTGCCAGAGTTGATGGAGCTGGTGGGGGAAGATGACATCCTGATCCTGACCGCAGACCATGGCTGTGACCCGACCTGGACCGGTACCGACCACACCCGTGAGCACATTCCGGTGCTGGTGTACGGCCCGAAAGTCAAACCGGGCTCGCTGGGTCACCGTGAAACCTTCGCGGACATCGGCCAGACGATTGCGAAATACTTTGGTACGTCTGACATGGAATATGGCAAGGCTATGTTCTAAACGGATTGGGTGCGGCCTGATGCCCTCACCCCGGCCCTCTCCCTGTGGGAGAGGGAGAACAGAATGTAGGCCGGGTAAGGCGTAGCCGCCACCCGGCAAAAACAACAATGTAAAAGGAACTGAAGATGGCAACTCCTCACATTAATGCAGAAATGGGTGATTTCGCTGACGTCGTATTGATGCCGGGCGACCCGCTGCGCGCGAAGCACATTGCAGAAACCTTCCTCGAAGACGTGCGTGAAGTGAACAACGTGCGCGGCATGCTGGGCTTCACCGGCACCTATAAAGGCCGCAAAATCTCCGTGATGGGTCACGGCATGGGTATCCCATCCTGTTCCATCTACACCAAAGAGCTGATCACCGATTTCGGCGTGAAGAAAATCATCCGTGTCGGCTCCTGCGGCGCAGTGCGCATGGACGTTAAGCTGCGTGACGTGGTGATCGGCATGGGCGCGTGCACCGACTCTAAAGTCAACCGCATCCGCTTTAAAGATCATGACTTTGCGGCCATCGCTGACTTTGACATGGTGCGTAACGCGGTTGACGCGGCAAAAGCGCTGGGCGTTGACGCGCGCGTGGGCAACCTGTTCTCTGCCGATCTGTTCTACTCGCCAGAAGGCGACATGTTCGACGTGATGGAAAAATACGGCATTCTGGGCGTGGAAATGGAAGCGGCCGGTATCTATGGCGTGGCGGCTGAATTCGGTGCGAAAGCGCTGACCATCTGCACCGTGTCTGACCACATCCGTACCCACGAGCAGACTACCGCTGCCGAGCGTCAGACCACCTTCAACGACATGATCAAAATCGCGCTGGAATCCGTTCTGTTGGGCGATAAAGAGTAATCCCGTTTTCGAGGGGGCGGACTTGCCCCCTGTTTTACTTCGTCAACACTTCCCACATCAGATTACTTTCCAGCGTCACCGTATCACCCACGTGATTAAACTGACGGTCGCTCAGCACTGGCGTGAGAGTCAGGACAACATTCATCTGTTTACCTTCTACCGGCTGATGATTTTCCATTGCAATAATGCCGTTATTATTCTTCAGCAACTGGCTCTCCTGCGCATCGCCGTCGGCAGTAAACTGCGTTCTGTCAACGGTTCTGCCAATCGCATAGGGTTTACCATCTATCACCATATGGCTGGCGCGCAACGCCAGGCCGCTGCTGTCGCCAAAGTAAAAGCGTCCTTTTTCGCCCGCTGTCGCCTGAACAAAAAGCGCGATAGTCTGGTTTTCCGGGCAGCTAATGCTGACGTTAACCTCCTGGGAAGGCATCTGATGCCAGCCCTGCTGAGTGCTGACCTCCTCGTCCTGTTTAAACCGCCCGAAGCGGACGTCAGGCGAGGAGAGGGTTAGCTGGCACTCGTCGGCGGACCAGGCGGCGGGCGCAAAAAGCGCAGCCATTATCGAAAAAGTCATCAGTAAATGTTTACCCTGGTGTTTCATTTACAGACTCCTTTAGCGGTTTCATAAAACGATTCTTTGTCCTGAGTCTCGCTCAGGGTGTAATCGATGCGGCAGACGCGCTGCATGTTATCGTCAACGGCATAGAGCGCCGGGCTGTTGGACATATCGGTGACAAAAACGCGCCCGCTGTCCACCGCGCTGACCAGGTAGTTGTTTTTCTCATCCACGATGCTGGTCCCTTTTGGCAGCCACGAGCCGTCTGCACGTTTCACTTCGAGCATCACGCGACGGGTATTCAGCACTTTGAAATCCAGCTCCCTGAAAGCTGCATGGGCGACGGAAATGTTCTTAATGCCGTTGGCCAGATCCATGCTTTTCGGTAGCGTGTTAGCGTTCACTTCAACTCTTGATTTGCGCCATTCCGTCAGCCCCGGGACAACGGCTTGCCCCCAGCGATCGGTCCAGACGCGGCCCTGCGGCGTAGCGATTTCAATACCGCTTTCAGGCTCGCTCAGGCGGGCGATGGCAAAGGTATCCTTAACGCTGTAAGGCGAGAACGTGACACCATGCTCATGCAGCGCCACGCCGCCGCTGAGGGTGGCGTTATAGTTGCGCTGATTGTCGCCGCTGGAGCCGCCACCCACGCTGAGCTGCGTGTAATGCAGGTTGGTGTTGATATTGCCATTAAAGCTATTTTCGTTGTTTTCGTTATCACGATCCGCCGAAATGTAGTAACTGGTATCTTCACCCAAAGAGCCATTATTTTGCAGACCGTAGGAGGTTTTATCGCCCTGGCTGCGCATATAGGCGCCGACACGCTGCGCGCCGAACGGAATACTGACGTTGACATAAAACATGTCGTCATCATTACTGCTACTGTCTGTATCCTCGTCTTCATGCTGATTGACCGCATGCTGCCAGTTGACGGAGATGGAGGCATATTTGAACGTTTTGCCCCATGACACCATCACATTGCGCGTATCATCATAATCATTTGTCGCCTGATAGCCGTAATAGCCCAGCGAGAAAGTACCGAACAGGTTGTTGCCCCAGCTGATATTGGCGCTATAGCTGCTTTGATAACCGTGAAAATCATCGTCCATCGCTTCTGTCAGTTCGCGATAGCCTCCGCTGTATTTGGCAGCGCTTAAGTCGAGACTCAGATCGCCGGGTAGCGCCATGCTGGTGATGATTTCACCCTTTGCGCCCTGCTGTGACTCGCCAAAAGACTCCCGGCTTCCCAGCAGCGAGCCGGAAATTGACACTCTTTCCGCTGGCAGCCACTGCAACATGCCTCCCGTTGCCTGGTAATCCTGCGCCAGCACGCCGGAGGCGGTCGCCGTCCAGTCGGGGTGGAGCAGCCAGCCATCAGAGATGTTATACACCCAGGGGCGATCGTAATCGGTATCGATATCACGCACCCGCCCGACCGACATGGAGAGGCCGATAGGTTTTAGCACATGAAAATTAAAAGAGGAGGCGGGCACGGTAAATCGCGTGGTGGAACCATCGGTTTCAACGACGCTGACGTTAAGGTCGGCGTTACCGCGTATCACCGGTACACTTTCCAGCGTAAATGGCCCGGCATTAACCAGCGAGGAGTAGATGAGCTGTCCTGACTGGCGAACTTCGACGCGCGCCTGGTGGGTGCGGGCAATGCCATTAACGGTGACGCCGGGAGTATCCTGCGCCAGTCCCTGTTCCGGGATAAACTGGATGCCGTCAATGGGCGCGCCACTAAACAGTGACGAATGCACATTAATCTGACCTACCTGAGCGCGAACCTTCTGATTCTGAAAAACGTGTTCCGCATAGGTGTAGAGACTGTCCGAATTAAAATCACCATCGTCATCGGTCAGCATATAGCGGCTGCGTACCGTCCACTGTGCAATATTCAAACCCGCCTCAAGGTTGGCCTGCGAATAATTGGTGCTGTCGGAGCCTGAACTGTCGTTGCGACTGGTGAACAGGTTGTAGTTAAACAGCCCGGCGGTCCCCCCTTTAGCAAAGTTTTGCGGAGTCAAAAAAACGCTGTCCAGCGCCTCTGCCGGAACGAAAAGCGCAAGCGACTCATTACCCGGTACAGGGTTGATCACCGCTGACGGGTAGTCACTGTGTAAATCATGACACGTTTCATTGCTGGCGATCCGCACCGGCATTAAACCCGTGGCACTGAGAAAATCGTCGTCAACGCAGAGTTCGCCCTGCGGGCCAAAAAGCACGGCAATCGAGCCTTTCTCAACGCCGTTAATGGTGACGGAGACCGTATGTCTTCCTGGCAGAAAACGGGGAGAGTCGGCAAAATAGTCAGCCAGGTTCTTACTGATCCCCCTTGATTGCAGAATATCGGTATCAAACGTCACTTCCCTGGCATGGACAAATGCGCCGGGGAGAATACAGGCTGTCAGCGAGCAATAGAGTGCGGCCCGAACACAAGAGGAAAGATTAAGACGGTTCACCGATTAATTCTCTTATCTGAAGAAAGATCATGGCGCTAAAGAGGCGGTAAAGCTGGGAACCTCAATGCCGTAGCGGCTTGCCGGATAAAAGCGTACCGACTTTTCACCCGCCAGGCTTTTTGGCACCTGAACCTCCAGGGTTTCGCCGGGCAGAATGTAGGTTTTCTTCAGTTTGCCTTCGGCGTTTGAGGGCAGAAAGGTGACGTTCTGCGCCATGCGGACCACGTAAGCGGACGGGTTTTTCACGGTAAAGTGTTCCCCGCTGCCGGACCATTCAAGCAGCTTCCAGGCATCGGTAACGACGGGCAGATTTTTTGGGCGAATTAAAACCGGCAGATCCTGGCGCAGGTTAAAGCCGATTTTGATCTTTTTATCATTGGATTTCGGCGGAATACCCTCGAAGGTCACGCGTTTAAGGTGTTCAACGGTGAGGGGCTGCGCGCTTTCCATAATAAAACGAAGCTGTTGCTGCTGATCCGGCTCCACGCGAACCACCGGCTGGGTGACGTTCAGCGTCACGCCCGTGTCGTCAGGCAGATCGACAATTGTGGTATAGAGTAAGGCCGGAAAATTATCGGTATTTTTAACGTTCATTACGCCACTGTGGGTCGACTCTTCAATAACCAGCAGCGTAGTTTCCGGCACCATGCCGGCGGCATACGCCTGAGAAAAGAGAGCAGAGAATAATAACGGTGCGGCAATGGCGCACTGCGCGATCGTGGTTTTGACTGACATCGAGATTAATCCTTTAACCTGACAAACACCTCCTCTGTTAAGAGGAGGTACGTTTCACACTATATCGGGCTGATAATCAGAGATATTTCACGGTAATGGTGGCCTGGCCGTCCAGGTTGGTATCATCCGTAATCGCAAGGGTCGCGGTGTTCTGAATAGCCAGAGAGGTTTTCAGCGGAAATACTGCGGTGGTGAAAGGCAGCGGCTCAGAGGTGCCGGAGGCGGCCACGGTCATCATTTCCATGTTGGCGTTTTTGATGATACCGGTAGCGGATTTCTGCCAGGTCGGGCTGTCCACGGTGCCGGAGATAACGTCTGATTTCACGCCATCAGCGGTGACGTTCGCCACATCAGCGAAGATGGAGTAAGCGCCAATTTTCACGCCGCCTGCGGTTTTGCCCACGCCGTAGGACTGGGTGGTGTCGGAAACGGTGCCGCCCGCCGCGTCTGCGGCATTAATGGTGATCACAGAGGCGCCCGGGTGGGTGTCTGCGCGGTCATCGCTGATGGTCCAGCCAGCTTTGGTGGCTTCCGGGCAGGTGATGGTCAGGGAGATATCCTTCTGCCCCAGCTGGTTTATGCTGGTTGCGGAGAGATCGGCCAGGTGAATACGGCCATAATCTACTTCGCCGCCGCCGCTTAACTGCGGAGTACAGGCGGCAACAGAGAGCATGCCGGTAACTTTCAGCACGGCGGTGGACGCAGCGTTAGCAGCGGTTGCGGAAAGCGCCATAGCAACGGCGGTGGCAACTAAAATCTTTTTCATTGTTGTTCCTTAACAAATGCGGGTCATCGCGCCAATATTTATGGGCGAAACGAGGCAATTACAGATAGTACAGAGTGACTGTTGCCTGGCCGTCGATAGGCGTATCGTCGGTGATCGCAAGCGTTGTCGTATCCTGCACGGCGAGCGCTACGCGCAGCGGGAATACGGCATTCGTAAAGGCGGCTGGCTGCATATCAGAGCCCACGGTATAGGTTTGATCGCTATCACCATAGACAAGACTCCAGTTTTGGTCGTTTGTGACCTTGGTGCGCCACTCATAAGTGCCACTGGCTCTATCAGCAATATAGACGTCAGATTTCGTCCCATCTGCCAGGGTGTTGTCTGCATCAATTGCCACAGAGTAAGCACCAATCTTGATGCCCCCCGCAGTTTTGCCTACGCCAAATTCGACAGGTTCATATCTGATGGCCGCCCCGTCAAAACGTGCGTTTTCAATATTAAGCGTAACCAGTGAATCCACCTTTTCATCCGTCATTGTCCAGCCCACCTTGGTAGGCGAGGGGCATGCGATCGTCAGTGTCAGATCTTTATTACCTAATTGGTTAGTGGCAGTTGGAGATAGCGCGTAGGTGTATTTAGTACCGAAATCAACGGTACCGCCACCGCTTAATGTCGGCGTACAGGCATCATTGGTTAAAACACCTTTTAATTTTAATACCGCAGTGGAGTCGGCATGCGCTGCCGCAGACAGAGTCATTGCAACAGCTGTTGCAATAATAAGTTTTTTCATCGTTAATCCTTAACGTTCGAAATAGACGTGTGGAAAGGGAATAGAAAAAATTTTCCATCCCAAGGATTATCGCAAAAAATACACATGCTCATGATAAGAAATATTAATTTC